>CBIHQF010000218.1:0-6662 GCA_966211665.1 uncultured Pseudomonas sp.
CATTGACCAGGGTCGAAGGTTTCGCCCAGAAACAATAAGGCCGCGAGGAACAGCAACACCGGTTCGACATAGCTGAGAATGCCGAATAACCCCAGTGGCAACAACCGGCTGGAGGTCATCATCGCGGCGAACGCCAAAGCGCTGAGCAAGCCCAGGCCGGGCAGCAACCACCAGAGTTGCGGCGCCGCCTCGAATACCGCCCGCGGCCCCCAGACAAGGATCAGCCATACCGCCAGCGGCGCCAGCACGAGCATCTCCAGGACAAAACCGGACAAGGCGTCCAAGCGCATCCAGCGTCGCAACATGAAGTACGGCGGATAGCCCAGCACCGTCACCAGCACCACCCAGGAGAACGCCTGGGTGCGCCATAATTCATGGGCCACCCCGGCGAACGCGCAAACCACAGCCAGCCGTTGCAGCGGGCGCAAACGCTCGCCATAAAACACCCGCCCCACGAGCACCATCGCCAGCGGCAGCAGAAAATAGCCGAGGGAAACCTCGAGCATGCGCCCGGCCAAAGGCGCCCAGACGAACAACGCCCATTGCACGCCCATCAGCACGGCGGCCAGCGGCAAGGCGGCCAGCAGCCAGGGCTCGTATCGCAAACGCTCAGCTGCCGCACGCAACACCGCCCACTGCTTCGATAGCGTGACGAGCAACAGCACGGCGGGAATCGACCAAAGCACGCGCTGGGCGAAAATCTGAACGCCATCGAGCGGCGCCAATTGCTGCACGTAGCCGGGAATCAGGGCGAATAGAATCGATGCGAAGACCGACAGCGACACACCACGTCCGGACAGCTGCATTGCGGCACCTTGAACGAATGCGCAGGGTCATGTGCGCAGCGATAGCGATAATGAGGAAGACGCCACCAAACGCTTACAGGAGCGCCAGCGTACCGGCCCGGCAGCCGACCGACGGCGCGCCCTATGACGGAGGGTATTACGCGGTGCAGTATAGCCGCACCCGGATCGATACGGAGATGCACTAAAAAGCCGGGATATATCGGCTACGTTGATTTATACAAACCCGCACATTAGTCTCGTGGCGCATTCATTTCGGCTCGCAGGTCAACTCGACGCGCAGGCGGATGATGCTACGGTTGGATTTGTAGGTCAGATTATGGCTCTGCCCGGCAGCTAGCGAGGCTTTGCGCGTGCGCGGCGTTTCCGGACCATTGCGAAAGATCGCCGAACACTCGGCCGCGGCCTGACCATAGTTGTAAAGACGCACCGCACCCATGTTGTGGTCGATCTCTACGGTAGTCGCAGAAACTTCCGCACCGTTGAGCTGTTTTTCCACTTCGATGGGATAGGCGAAGGCAGTCAACGGCAAGCAGGCGAGCACAGCACAGCAGTAATTTTTCATCCGGCGGTCTCCAAATCGGGGATGTCAGTGTAGAGCGAGTTCGCCAGGGATTGCATCCGCCTGGCGCGCCAGACGGTCATAAAGGAAACATTATGAAAGCCCCCCGCGTCACGCTGGACCAGTGGCGTACCCTGCAAGCGGTGGTCGATCAGGGCGGTTTTGCCCAGGCTGCCGAAGTTCTGCACCGCTCGCAATCGTCGGTCAGCTATACGGTCGCACGCATGCAGGAACAACTGGGTGTGCCTTTGCTGCGTATCGATGGGCGTAAAGCGGTTCTCACCGACGCAGGCGATGTGCTGCTGCGCCGCTCGCGACAATTGGTCAAGCAAGCCAGCCAATTGGAAGATCTCGCTCACCATATGGAGCAAGGCTGGGAAGCCGAAGTGCGCTTGGTGGTCGACGCCGCCTATCCCAGCGCGCGCCTGGTGCAGGCATTGACCGCGTTTATCCCGCAAAGCCGCGGCTGCCGGGTGCGCCTGCGCGAAGAAGTGCTGTCCGGCGTCGAAGAAGTGCTCAAGGAAGGCACTGCCGATCTGGCGATCAGCAGCCTGAATATCCAGGGGTTTCTCGGCGCTGAGATGAGTGCGGTGGAATTCATCGCGGTCGCCCACCCCGATCACCCGCTACACCGCTTGCAGCGCGAACTGACTTTCCAGGACCTGGAAACCCAGATGCAGGTGGTGATTCGCGATTCCGGGCGCTTGCAGCCGCGCGACGTCGGCTGGCTCGGCGCCGAACACCGCTGGACGGTGGGCAGCCTGGCCACCGCCGTCACCTTCGTCAGCAATGGTCTGGGCTTCGCCTGGCTGCCACGGCATATGATCGAGCGCGAACTCAGGGAAGCTTTGCTGAAACCGCTGCCGCTCGATCAGGGCGGCTGCCGCAACCCGCTGTTTCATCTTTATTCGAGCAAGGACAAACCCCTCGGCCCCGCCACCCAGATACTCGTGGAGCTGATCAAGCGCTTCGATGCCGTGCCTTTGAATGAAGCCATCGCTGCCTCCTAGCCCTCAGCCTGACAGGACGTTGCATATGCCCTATTTCGATAACGACGGTTGCCAGTTGCACTACGAAGACTACGGCCAGGACGAATACGGCCAGGGCGCTCCCGTATTGCTGCTCCATGGCCTGGGGTCGAGCACCCGTGACTGGGAATACCAGATACCCGAACTGGCCGCGCACTACCGGGTGATCGCACTCGACGTCCGCGGCCATGGCCGTTCCGACAAACCGCGCGAGCGCTACAGCATCCCCGGTTTCGCCGCGGATGTGCTCGCCCTGATCGAACACCTGCAATTGGGGCCCGTGCACCTGGTCGGCATCTCCATGGGCGGCTTGATCGGTTTCCAACTGGGCGTCGATCGCCCCGAGCTGCTGAAAAGCCTATGCATCATCAACAGCGGCCCGGAAGTGAAGGCCAAAAGCCCGCGCGACTATCTGGAAGTCGCCAAGCGCTGGACGCTGTCGCGCCTGCTCAGCCTGGACAAGATCGCCAAGGCGCTGGGCAGACTGCTGTTTCCTAAACCGGAACAAGCCGAGCTACGGCGCAAAATAGAGGAGCGCTGGCCGCAGAACGACAAGCGCGCCTACCTGGCGAGCCTAGATGCGATCATCGGTTGGGGCGTGCGCGAACGCCTGGCGCGCATCACCTGTCCGACCCTGGTGGTTACCGGCGACCATGACTACACCCCGGTCGCGCGCAAAGAGGCCTACGTCAAAGAATTGCCCAATGCCCGCCTGCTGGTGATCGAAGATTCGCGCCATGCCACACCACTGGATCAAGCGGAACGCTTCAATAGCAGCCTGTTGACGTTCCTCGCCGAACAGCAATCGGCCGCCCCCACTCACCCCCAACAATGAAAGGACCCACGAGAATGCTGAAAAAACTCGCCCTCGCCGCCTGCTCCCTGCTGCTGACCGCCAGCGTAATGGCCGCGGACAATCCGAAAGTGCTGCTGAGCACCAGCCTCGGCGAAATAGAAATCGAACTGGAAGCCGAAAAAGCCCCGATCAGCGTGGCCAACTTCCTCGCCTACGTCGATAGCGGCTATTACGCCGGCACCCAGTTCCATCGGGTAATCCCCGGCTTCATGGTGCAAGGCGGCGGTTTCGATGCCGAGATGGAGCAAAAGCAAACCCTGGCGCCGATCAAGAACGAAGCCGATAACGGCCTGCACAACGTACGCGGCACCCTGGCCATGGCCCGCACCCAGATCCGCGACTCGGCGACCAGCCAGTTCTTTATCAACCACAAGGACAACGCCTTCCTCGACCACGGCTCGCGCGACTTCGGTTACGCGGTGTTCGGCAAAGTGGTACGCGGCATGGACGTGGTCGACAAGATCGCCCAGGTACCGACCGGCAACCGCGGCGGCCACCAGAACGTACCGCGCGAACCCGTGCTGATCGTCGAGGCCAAGCGCTTGTAATTTCAGCGCCAGCCAACAAACGCCTTGCCTTAAACAAGGCGACGCCCAAGGGCGGACATGCCACAAGGCCTGTCCGCCTTTTTGTAATGCGCGGCACTTTGATCGCGCAAGCGCAGGGCGGTCGAGCACGCCGATGATTAAGCGATAGAATCGCCACTCACCATTCGGCAGGACGCCCGCCCCATGCTGTTCCAACGCTTCGAAGCACTGATCGACGTATTCAAAGCCACCCCCGACGTCGAACCGCCCCAGGCTCTGTTACCGTTTTACGCCCACTATCTGCGCCAAGTCTGGCCGCTGATGCTCGCCGTGATGACGGTCGGTTTTTTCGCTGCGCTGATCGAAGTCGCGCTGTTCAGTTTTCTCGGCCAATTGATCGATATGACCCAGGCAACGCCGAGCAGCGAATTCTTCAGTCGCTACCGCAACGAGCTGCTGTGGATGTTGCTGGTCGCGCTGATCATCCGGCCGCTGGTGTTCGGCCTGCACGATCTGCTGGTCAACCAGGCGATCTCGCCGAGCCTGACCAACCTGATCCGCTGGCAAAACCATCGTTACGTGCTCAAGCAGAGCCTGGGCTTCTTCCAGAACGATTTCGCCGGACGCATCGCCCAGCGCATCATGCAAACCGGCCCCTCGTTGCGCGATTCGGCGATGCAGGTGGTCGATGCGCTCTGGCATGTGCTGATTTACGCCGCCAGCGCTATGTACTTGTTCGCCGAAGCCGACCCGCGGCTGATCGTGCCGTTGCTGTTGTGGATCGGCGGCTATTGCCTGACGCTCTGGTACTTCGTGCCGCGCATCAAAGAGCGCTCGAGCATCGCCTCGGCGGCGCGCGCCAAGCTGATGGGGCGGATCGTCGATGGCTACAGCAACATCACCACCTTGAAGCTGTTCGCCCATACCCAGGAGGAGGAAAACTACGCCCGCGAAGGCATCGAGGAAGTGCTCGGCAAGGTGCGCATCCAGACCCGCACCGTGACCGCCCTGGATTTTTCCGTCACCAGCCTCAACGGCTTGCTGATCGGCACCACCGGAGCGCTGGCGTTGTGGCTATGGAGCCAGGGCAGCATCAGCACCGGCGCCATCGCCTTGGCCCTCGGCTTGGTGATCCGGATCAACAACTTGGCCGACTGGATCATGTGGGTGGTCAATGGCATCTTCGAGAACGTCGGCACCGTGCACGACGGCATGCAGACCATCGCCCGCCCCCGTCATGTACTCGACCGTGCAGAGGCGAAGCCCTTGGTGGTCAGTCAGGGCGCGGTGCATTTCAATGACGTGCATTTTCATTACGGCAAGGCCGAGGGGGTGATCGGCGGCTTGGATTTCAAGGTGCGCGCCGGCGAGAAAATCGGCCTGGTCGGCCCGTCCGGCGCGGGCAAGTCGACCCTGGTCAACCTGCTGCTACGCCTCTACGACGTGCAGGATGGGCGCATCCTGATCGATGGACAGAACATCGCCGAGGTCACCCAGGAAAGTCTGCGCGCGCAAATCGGCGTGGTCACCCAGGACACCTCGCTGTTGCACCGTTCGATCCGCGACAACCTGCGCTACGGCAAACCCGACGCCAGCGATGCGGAGTTGCTGGAAGCCGCGCGCAAGGCACGCGCCGACAGTTTCATCCCCCTGCTCGACGACGGCCAGGGTGGCCTGGGCCTCGATGCCCAGGTCGGCGAGCGCGGGGTCAAGTTGTCCGGCGGGCAGCGCCAACGCATCGCCATCACCCGCGTGCTGCTGAAGAACGCGCCCATTCTGCTGCTCGACGAAGCCACCTCGGCGCTCGACTCGGAAGTCGAAGCGGCGATCCAGGAAAGCCTCGATACCCTGATGCAGGGCAAAACGGTCATCGCCATCGCCCACCGCCTTTCGACCATCGCGCGCATGGACCGCTTGGTGGTCATCGACAAAGGGCAGATCGTCGAAACCGGTAGCCACAGCGAATTGATCGCCAAGGGCGGTCTTTACGCGCGCCTGTGGCAGCACCAGACCGGGGGCTTTGTCGGGGTGGAATGATCGACCCGCTAAAGCCCCAGCTCGCGCGCTCTGGCGTTGTAATGCGCAGCCTGCTCGGCATCGGCCGGTAGGCCCGACGCACCCTGGCGATAGAGTTCGGCCAAACGCTGCGCCGCCAGGGGATGGCCGGCATCGGCGGCCATCTTCCAGCAACGCGCCGCTTCGCCAGCGTCCGGGGCTTGGCGGCTATCGCCGGCCAGGCTCGACACGCCCACTTGGTAGGCGGACTTAGCATCGCCGGCGCTTGCGGCCAGACGCAGCAACCGCATGCCCTCCTCCCGTGCACCGAAGCCTTGGCCGCGAAACAGCAGAATATGCCCATAGAAACTCTGCGCCGCGACGTTGCCCAGGTTGGCCATGCGCGCGAACCGCCCTTCCATCCAGCGCCATGCCCGCGGCTGCTTGACCAACCAGGGCCAATGGAACAGACGTCGGGCCACGGCATAACTCAAACGGGCCCGCAGATGTAGCAGCATAGAAGTTTCAACCATGAGTGAGGGCTACCGGTGCCTGCTAAATGTCTTCGGGATAACTGAACTCAAATACCCGCACCACCTCGGCAGCATGCCAGGACGCCGCCGCGACCCCATCGGATGCGCCGCTGAAGCGCCCCAAACGGGTCACGCAGTCGAAAAACCCGGTGCGCGGCTGACGGCTGGCGCCCTGACTGATCACCACGGCGCTAGGTAGCGGGCGCTCCGCCCGCGCGTCCAGGGTGGCCAGATACTCCAGAGCCGCCGCCAGCGTCTGCATCGCCGGGCTGGGCAGCGCCAAACGCTCGATCAATGCGCGATACGTCAGCAAATGGCGCTGGCGGCGGGCGGTCTCCAATTCGTCGAGCAGGGCTTG
>CBIHQF010000219.1:0-6650 GCA_966211665.1 uncultured Pseudomonas sp.
GAGGTGGAGACGATTCGCATGCGCCCGCTCTTTTTGCTCTGCGCGCTATTCCTGAGCACGCCGTCCCTGATCAGTGCCGCTGCCGCCGAAACGGTGCGCCTGACCAACGGCGAATGGCCGCCCTACCTGGGCGAGCAATTACCCCACCATGGCGTCGCATCGCGGATCGTCAGCGAGGCGTTCGCTCTCGAAGGCATAGCGGTGCAGTGGGAGTTCCATCCCTGGGCGCGCTCCCTGCAACTGGCACAAAGCGGCAAGCGTGCCGGCAGCGCAGTCTGGTTGTACAGCGAGGAGCGCGAGCGGCAATTCTTTATCAGCGATCCGGTGGTCGATAGCGGCTATTACCTGTTCCATCGCAAGAATTACGTTCTCGACTGGCAGACGATCGACAACCTGGGCGGCAGACGCATCGGCGGAACGCGCAGCTACGATTATGGCGAAGCCTTTCAGCAAGCCGAAGCCGAGGGGCGTATAGCGGTGCGCCGCTCCACCAGCGACGAGCTGAATTTTCGCCTACTCCTGGCCGGACGCATCGACCTGTTCCCGATGGACAAAGTAGTGGGCTTCGATATGCTGCATCAGCATTTCAGCGCCGCCGAGCGTGCGCAACTGAGCTTCCACCCCAAACCGCTGCGCAGCGACAGCCTGCACCTGCTGTTGGCGCGGAACGTGGCGGGTAACGACGAATTGATCGCGCGCTTCAATCGAGGCCTGGCGCAGCTGCGCGACAGCGGCAAGATCAGCCTTTACCTGTTGGAAATTCAACGCCCGTTGAGTCAGACCCCGTGACAGGCTGTTGAGGCTTCAGCACGAGCGATCAACCCGCATCCAGCACGAACTCCACGCGCACCCACAATCCTTGCGGTTCGGCTTGCTGCAAGCAGATAGCCGCCTGATGGGCACGGCAAATTTCGCCGACGATGGCCAGGCCGAGCCCCGCGCCGGTGCCTTCGTTGGTGCGCCGGTAGAAACGCTGAAACACCTTGGCGTATTCGTCCGCGGGAATACCCGGGCCATCGTCCTGCACTTCCAGCACCCCGCCCGGCAACACGCGCAGGATCACATTGCCGCCGGCCGGGGTATGCGCCAAGGCGTTGTCCACCAGATTGCACAACAGCTCGTTGAGCAAGGTCGGCTCGCCGCGAATCCACACCGGCTGGTCCGCCTCCAACGCCAGCGCGATACCGCGCGCATAGGCCAAAGGCGCCAGGGCCAAGCCCAGCTCCTGCGCCAGTTGACTGAGATCCAGACGCTGCGCACCGCCTTCTGCGATCGCCCTGGCACCGCTTTCGATACGCGCCAAAGACAACAGCTGGTTGGCCAGATGGGTCAGCTTATCGGCGTTCTGCGCCGCCTCCTCCAGGGTGCTACGCCAGGCCGCCGGCTCCTGGGCGCGCAGGCCCAGTTCGACGCGCGCCTTGAGGGCGGCCAGAGGCGTGCGCAACTCATGGGAAGCGTCTGCGATAAACTGCGACTGGCGCTCGAACAGGCCGCGCAAACGGTCATTGAATTGATTCAAGGCATTCACCAGCGGGCGCAGCTCGCGCGGCAACTGGCCATCCGGCAGCGGGCGCAAATCGTCGCTGGCCCGCGACGCCACGCTACGGCGCAAGGCGTCCAAGGGCCGCAGCGCGGCGCTCACCGCCAGCCACACCAGCAGCAAGGCGCTGAACGCCAGTAAGCCCATGCGCCATAGCGTGCCGTAGAGCAGTTCGCGGGCCATGCGCTCGCGGGCACCGAGGGTCTCGGCCACCCGGATTTCGGCGATACCGTTGAGCTGCGGCTCGCTGACCGGCTGCAGCAGGCTCACCACCCGCACGCCTTGGCGACGGTAATCGGCATCGTAGAAGTGCGCCAGCGCCGGGTAATCGTCGGTGCGTGGCGTGCCCGGCGGTGGCGCCGGCAGGTCTTCGTAGCCAGAAACCAAAGCGCCGTGCAAATCCAGCACCTGGTAGTAAATACGCCCGGCGCTGTCGTAGGCGAAAGTATCCAGAGCGACGTAAGGCACGTTGGCCTCGAGCTTGCCGTTGTCGGCATAAAGCCCTTCGGCGATCGCCCGTGCGGACGCCAGCAGGGTGCGATCGTAGGCGGTGTCGGCGGCGCGCCTGGCGCTCCAGTAGGCGCTCAGGCTGGCGACCAGCAGAAGCAGAGCGAGCAACAGCGCCAGGCGCCGCAGCAGCCTTCCACGCAGACTGCCCGGTTTAGTCGCCCGAGGCCTCCAGCCCTCAGTCACCGACCGCCTCCAACAAATAACCCAGACCACGGAAGGTGACGATGCGCACCCCGTTGCCCTCGAGTTTCTTGCGCAGGCGATGGATATAGATTTCGATGGAGTCGGCACTCGCCTCCTCGTCGAGGCCGAACACCTGGGCCGCCAACTGCTCCTTGCTCATCACCCGTCCCGGGCGGGCGATCATCGCTTCCAGCACCGCCTGCTCGCGCGAGGTCAGGCTAAGAGGTTCGCCGCGCACGCTGAAACGCCGGGTGCCGAGGTCATAGACCAGATTGCCGCAGTGCTGCTGTTGCTCGCCGCCGAGTACGCTACGCCGTAGCAAAGCCTTGACCCGCGCTTCCAGTTCACTCAGCTCGAAAGGTTTGGCCAGGTAATCGTCGGCCCCCAGGTTGAGCCCATGCACCCGGTCCTTGACCTCGCCGCGGGCGGTGAGCATCAGTACCGGCAGGGTCTTGCCGCGCTCGCGCAGGCGCGCCAGCACCTGAAAACCATCGAGGCGCGGCAAGCCGATATCGAGGATCGCCAGCGCATAATCCTCGCTGGCCAGGGCCAGATCGGCGGCCACCCCGTCGTGCAATACGTCCACCGTCAAGCCCGCGCTTTTCAGCGCCTGGGCCACGCTCGCAGCCAGTTGCGGATGGTCTTCGACCAGCAGAATTCGCACTGCCACCTCCCCCACTTCGTTCTTATTAGAAATCGCCATCGGCTATGCAAACAGTCGCGCAGTGTACAGCCAGGGCGCATGCCGTAAACGGCCGGAGTCCCACGCAAAAAACTTTCACCACTGAAAGCTTGGCGAAAGCTTGATCTCCTAGCATCGGCTTCAGGTGGCTCGACCCACCTACCTGAACGACTGACGCAGTGGCGCGCAGTCGTGACAAAAACAACAATGGAGACCACAGCATGTTCGATGCCTCACGCCAGGCACTACCGCCTATTCATCTGCTTAGCCTAGCCGTATGCGCGGCACTGCTCGCCCCCGCCGCGCAAGCCGCCTTCGTCGAAGACAGCAGCGCCAACCTGACCGCCACCAATATCTACCTGAATCGCGATTTCCGCGAAGGCGACGCCCAGAGCAAGCGCGAGGAATGGGGCCAGGGCTTCCTGCTGGATATCCAGTCCGGCTATACCGAAGGCACTGTCGGCTTCGGCCTGGATGCCCTGGGCATGCTCGGACTCAAGCTCGATTCTGGCGGCGGCCGCACCGGCACCGATCTGTTTCCGGTGCAGGACGACGGCGGCACCCCGGACGAGTTCGCCCGCCTGGGTCTGACCGCCAAGGTCAAGGTCTCCGCCACCGAGCTGCGCTATGGCTCGCACGTGCCCGAACTGCCGGTGGTCAAGGCCAGCGACAGTCGTTTGATGCCGCAGGTATTCGAAGGCGGCTTGCTGACCTCCTCCGATATCGAGGGTCTGACCTTCACCGGCGGGCGCCTGGACAAAGTGATCGACCGCGCTTCGACCAACTCCGAGGAGTTGGTGCTCAACAGCAAGAACCGCCGTTTTACCAGCGGCGTGACGGCCGATCACCTGGATCTGGCGGGCCTCGATTACCAGTTCAGCGAGCACCTCAAAGGCCGTTACTTCCATGCCGAACTGGATGACATCTACCGGCAGAACTTCTTCAACCTGCTCGCCAGCTACCCCCTGGGCGAAGGCACCCTGTCCGCCGACCTGCGCCTGATGCTCAGCGACGACACTGGCGCGGCCAATGCCGGGAAAATCGATAACCGGGCACTGAACGGCATATTCAGTTACGCCCAGAATGGCCATAAGATCAGTCTCGCCTATCAGAAAATGAGCGGCGACACCGGCTATGCCTATATCGACGGCAGCGATCCCTACCTGGTGAACTTCTCGCAGATCAACGACTTCGCCAACGCCGACGAACGCTCCTGGCAGGCCCGCTACGATTACAACTTCGCCAGCCTCGGTCTGCCCGGCCTGAGTTTCAGCACCCGCTATGTCAGCGGCGACGACGCCCGTGTCGCCGGCAGTGATCAGCGCGGTGGCGAATGGGAACGCGACATCGAGCTCAAGTACGTGGTGCAGAGCGGCCCAGCGAAGAACCTCTATGTGCGCCTGCGCAACGCCAGCTTCCATTCCGACTTCGCCCGCGATGCGGACGAGCACCGCGTGATCGTCGGCTACACGCTGCCGATTTGGTAACCCACAATAAGAACCCAGAGGAATCCATCATGAAAATCGCCTTTACTCGCATCGCCCTCGCCACCGCCTGCCTGGCCTTCGCCGGCCAGCTGCTGGCCAGTGAGCCGAAACGCCCCGAATGTATCGCCCCGGCCAAGCCCGGCGGTGGTTTCGACCTGACCTGCAAATTGGCCCAGAGCGGCCTGAAAGACAGCGGCCTGCTGAAAGCGCCGATGCGCGTCACCTATATGCCCGGCGGTGTCGGCGCGGTGGCCTATAACGCGGTGATCGCCCAGCGCGCCGACGATGCGGGCACCATAGTCGCGTTCTCCAGCGGCTCGCTGCTCAACCTGGCCCAGGGCAAGTTCGGCCGCTACGACGAAACCGGCGTGCGCTGGCTGGCGGCGGTGGGCACCGACTACGGCGCCATCACCGTGCGCGCCGATTCGCCCTATCAGAACCTCGACGACCTGGTGCAGGCGCTGAAGAAAGACCCGTCCAGCATCGTCTTCGGCGCCGGCGCCACCATCGGCGGCCAGGATTGGATGCAGACCGCATTGATCGCTCGCCTCGCCGGCATCGATCCGAAAAACCTGCGTTATGTGGCCTTCGAGGGCGGCGGCGAAACCCTCACCGCCATGCTCGGCGGCCATGTGCAGGTGACCAGCAGCGGCCTGGGCGAAGTCACCCCGCAGTTGGAAGCGAAGAAAGTGCGCATCCTCGCGGTGCTCTCCGACGAGCGCCTGCCGGGCGACCTGGGTGAGATCCCGACCGCCAAGGAGCAGGGTTACGACATCACATGGCCGGTGATCCGCGGCTTCTATGTCGGCCCGGAAGTCAGCGACGAGCAGTACAACTGGTGGAAACAGCAATTCGACACCCTGCTGGCCAGCGAAGACTTCGCCAAGCTGCGTGAACAGCGCGATCTGCTGCCGTTGTCGATGACCGGCGACGAGTTGCAGAACTTCGTCTTCAAGCAAGTCGAAGAGTACAAGGTGCTGGCCGACGCATTCGGCCTGATGCAGGAGTAACCCGCGAGTACGTAGGAGCCAGCTTGCTGGCGATCCGCTCCCCAGCATCGCCAGCAAGAACTGGACGTCCCCCTGGCTCCTACAAAATGCCCGGCCTTGCGCGCCCTTATACCCCTGAGGTAACCCACTATGTACGTCCGCCTGTTCGCCGCGAGCTGGTTGCTTTTCTGCGCCTGTCTCGCCGCTCTCGCCTGGGGCTTCCAGGCGCCCTTCGCCTACGACCCGGTCGGCCCGCGCGCCTACCCGTTGCTGCTGCTGAGCCTGATGGCAGCGGGCAGCCTCTGGTTGCTGTTCAAACCCGGTCTGCTCGAGCAACGCCTGAATACGACCGCCGCGCTGCGCGCGCTGCTCTGCGTGCTCGCCCTGTTGGCCTACGCCTTGCTGTTCGAGGTGGTTGGCTTCGTGATCGCCACCAGCCTCGCCACCTTCGCCCTGGGCCTGTTGTTCGCCGGCCGCTTGCTGCCCTGCGCGATCAGCGCCGCGCTGATGGGCGTGCTGCTTTACGCCCTGTTCGATTACCTGCTGGACGTGCCGCTGCCGCTCGGCCTGTTCGAAGCCTTCGTGGAGAGCTGAAATGGAAACCCTTAATTTCTTGATACAAGGCTTCGATGTCGCCACCCGGCCGACCAACCTGCTGGTCGCGTTGTTCGGCGCCTTCGTCGGCACCATCGTCGGCCTGCTGCCCGGCCTCGGTCCGATCAATGGCGTGGCGCTGCTGTTGCCGCTGGCCTTCGCCCTCGGCCTGCCGCCGGAAACCGCGCTGATCCTGCTCGCCGCCGTGTACCTGGGCTGCGAATACGGCGGGCGCATTTCTGCGATTCTGCTCAACGTGCCGGGCGACGCCGCCGCGGTGATGACCACGCTCGACGGCTACCCGCTGGCGCGCCAGGGCAAGGCCGGTATCGCCTTGTCGTTGTCGGCGGTCAGTTCGTTTATCGGCAGCATGATCGCCACCTGCGGCGTGGTGCTGTTCGCCCCCCTACTGGCGAAATGGGCGGTGGCCTTTGGCCCGGCCGAATACTTCGTGCTGATGATTTTCGCCATCGCCTGCCTCGGCGGCATGGTCGGCGATAAACCGGTGAAAACCCTGATGGCCGCCTTGATCGGCCTGGCCCTGGCCACCGTCGGCGTGGACTCGACCACCGGCGTGTACCGCTTCACCTTCGGCAGCGTCAGCCTGTCCGACGGCATCCAGTTCGTCATCGTGGTGATCGGCTTCTTCAGCGTCAGCGAAGTGC
>CBIHQF010000220.1:0-6641 GCA_966211665.1 uncultured Pseudomonas sp.
GATGCGTTCGGCCAGGTCGCGGGCGCAGATGACTTCCAGGCGGATATTGCCGTCGGTATCCCAGCCGGCGCTGCGCACGCCGCGGCTGCCGCGGCCGCGGGCGTCGGAGAGGGTCCAGCCGGGGGCGCCGAGGGTTTCCAGGTCGGCCAGCAGTTTCTTTTCCAGGGCGGCTTCGCAGATCACCGTGAGCAGGGTGCGGGTATGGGCTGGCATATCAGAGTCCCCATGCGATCAGAGTTTCGGCCAAGGCCAGATAAAGCGGAATGCCCAAGAGGATATTGAAGGGGAAGGTGATGCCCAAGGACGCGGTGAGCGAAAGCGACGGATTGGCCTCCGGCACCGCAAGGCGCATCGCCGCCGGCACCGCGATATAGGACGCCGACGCCGCCAGGGTGGCGAGCATCGCCGTACCGCCCAGGGACAGGCCCATAAAGCGCGCCAGCAGCGCACCGATCAATGCGCCGACAAGCGGCATCAACACGGCGAACAGCGCCAGCTTGAAGCCGTAGCGCTTCAACGACGCCAACTGGCCGGAAGCGATCAGGCCCATTTCCAGCAGGAAGAACGCCAGCACCGGTTTGAACATGCTGGTGTACAGCGGCTCCAGCGGCTTGATCGCCTCCTTGCCGGCGATCGCGCCTATCACCAGGCCGCCGAGCAGCAGCATGATGCTCTTGCCGAGGAAGATCTCCCGGCCCAGTTCCTTCCAGTGGGTGTCGTGGCTGATGCCCTTGGCCAGCAGGATGCCGACCAGGATTGCCGGGATTTCCAGGATGGCGACGAACAGCGGCATATAGCTCTCGAAGGCGATGCCCTCGGCCACCATGAACGCCACCACCACCGCGAAGGTACCGGCGCTGACCGAACCGTAGTGCGCCGCCACCGCCGCCGCGTTGACCCGATCGAAGCGCAGCCCGCGCAAGAAGGCGAACGCCACCAGTGGCAGCAGCATGCCCAAGCCCAGCACCAGCCCCCCCTGCCCGAGCAACTGCGTGCTGGCCTGCTCGGCCAGTTCGACGCCGCCGTGCAAACCGATCGCCAGCAACAGAATGATCGACAGCGTCTCGTACAGCGCGGGCGGCAATTTCAGCTCGCTCTTGACCAACCCGGCGAACAGGCCGAAGACGAAGAACAGCACCACCGGATCCAGACCCACTGCGCACACTCCGAACGTTTGCCTGCCAGCGTCATACCCGCCGGGCGGAAGAAAGGGCCATGTCCCAACAGCAGGTTGTGCTGGGGCCCGCTATTCTGCCGCCCCCTCGATTGCGACGAGGCGGCATGCGGGACATGACCAAAAGGTGGGATGCGCGCGCCCGATAGCCCGGAGCCAGTGCCCATCCGCGTAATAAAAAGAAGCCCCGAAAATCTGCTTAAATGCCTGTTCAACCAGCCCGGGGCTTCGAGGTTAACCTTCGATTTCGATCAGCACTTCGCCCGGGTTGATCCGGTCGCCTTTGGCCACGTGCACCGCTGTCACCGTACCGGCGATCGGCGCCTGCACCTCGGTTTCCATTTTCATCGCTTCGCTGATCAGTACGGCCTGCCCGGCTTTCACCTGATCGCCCTCCTTGACCAGCACATCGACGATATTGCCCGGCATGCTGGTGCTGACGTCGCCCGGTGCGCTGGCGTGCTTGCGCTTGCCGCCGCCGCTGCCGGCGACGAAATCGTTGAGCGGCTCGAACACCACCTCTTCAGGCATGCCGTCGATGGACAGGTAGAAATGGCGCTTGCCGTCGGTCTTCACGCCGACGCCGGTGATATCCACCCGGTAGCTTTCGCCGTGCACGTCGACGACGAACTCGGTCGGCACGCCCTCACCACCCGCCCGGGCCACGCCGCCGGCTTCGGGGATCGGCAGCAGTACTTCGGGGGTCAGGGTGCCGGCTTCGCGCTCCTCGAGGAACTTGCGGCCGATGTCCGGGAACATGGCGTAAGTCAGCACGTCCTCTTCGGACTTGGCCAGGGCGCCGATCTCGCCGCGCAGCTTGACCATTTCCGGTTTGAGCAGGTCGGCCGGACGCACGTCGATCACTTCCTCGCTGCCGATCGCCTGCTTGCGCAGTTGCTCGTTGATCTTGCCCGGGGCCAGGCCGTAGCGGCCCTGCAAATACAGCTTCACCTCGTTGGTGATGGTCTTGTAGCGCTCGCCGGCCAACACGTTGAACACCGCCTGGGTGCCGACGATCTGCGAGGTCGGGGTGACCAGCGGCGGGAAGCCGAGGTCTTCGCGCACCCGCGGGATTTCCTCGAACACCTCGTTGATGCGGTCCAGCGCGCCCTGCTCCTTGAGCTGGTTGGCCAGGTTGGACATCATCCCGCCCGGCACCTGGTTGACCTGCACGCGGGTATCCACGGCGGTGAATTCGCTCTCGAACTGGTGGTACTTCTTGCGCACCGCATAAAAGTACAGGCCGATCTCCTGGAGCAGCTCCAGATCCAGGCCGGTGTCGTACTCGCTGCCCTTGAGCGCGGCGACCATCGACTCGGTGCCCGGATGGCTGGTGCCCCAGGCCATGCTGGAGATGGCGGTGTCGATATGGTCGGCGCCGGCCTCGATCGCCTTGAGCTGGCACATCGCACCGAGCCCCGCGGTGTCGTGGCTGTGGACGAACACCGGGAGGTCGACCTCGGCCTTCAGCGCCTTGACCAGATCGAAGGCCGCATAGGGGGTGAGCAGGCCGGCCATGTCCTTGATCGCCACGGAGTCGATGCCCATGGCCTGCATGGCCTGGGCCTGCTTCACGTAGGCCTCGACCGTGTGCACCGGGCTGACGGTGTAGCTCAGGGTGCCCTGGGCGTGCTTGCCCGCGGCCTTCACCGCCTCGATCGAGACGCGCAGGTTACGCACATCGTTCATCGCGTCGAAGATGCGGAACACGTCGATGCCGTTGACCGCCGCCTTGGCCACGAAAGCCTTGACCACGTCGTCGCTGTAGTGGCGGTAGCCGAGCAGGTTCTGCCCGCGCAAGAGCATCTGCAAACGGGTGTTGGGCAGCGCCGCCTTGAGCTTGCGCAGGCGCTCCCAGGGGTCTTCCTTGAGGAATCGGATGCAGGCGTCGAAGGTCGCGCCGCCCCAGACCTCCAAGGACCAGTAGCCGACCCGGTCCAGCTTGTCGCAGATCGGCAGCATGTCCTCGGTGCGCATGCGCGTGGCGAGCAGGGACTGGTGGGCATCGCGCAGGATAGTGTCGGTGACGGTGATTTTTTTGCTCATGTTCTGAATCCTTCCCCTACAGGCCGGCGTGGGCGGCAATGGCGGTGGCGATGGCGATGGCCAGGTGCGACGGGTTGCGTTTGATCGAGTACTCGGTCAGTTCCGGGTGGCTTTCGACGAAACTGGTGTTGAACTGGCCGCTGCGGAATTCCGGGTTACGGAGGATTTCCTGGTAATAGGCGGCGGTGGTCTTGACCCCCTGCACGCGCATGTCGTCGAGGGCACGCAGGCCACGGTCCATCGCCTCTTCCCAGGTCAACGCCCAGACGATCAGCTTCAGGCACATCGAGTCGTAATAGGGTGGAATGGTGTAGCCGGTGTAGATCGCCGTGTCGGTGCGCACGCCGGGGCCGCCGGGGGCGTAGTAGCGGGTGATCTTGCCGAAGCTGGGGAGGAAGTTGTTCTTCGGGTCCTCGGCGTTGATGCGGAACTGCAGGGCGAAGCCGCGGTGGATGATGTCCTCCTGCTGGACCGACAGCGGCATGCCGCTGGCGATACGGATTTGCTCGCGGACGATGTCCAGGCCGGTGATTTCCTCGGTGATGGTGTGCTCCACCTGCACCCGGGTGTTCATCTCCATGAAGTACACCTCGCCCTCGGCGAGCAGGAATTCCACGGTGCCGGCGTTTTCGTAGCCCACCGC
The DNA here is from genome assembly GCA_966211665.1 of uncultured Pseudomonas sp. GTDB lineage: Bacteria > Pseudomonadota > Gammaproteobacteria > Pseudomonadales > Pseudomonadaceae > Aquipseudomonas. The sequence goes on from CBIHQF010000220.1 coordinate 3,864, forward strand.
CTTGGCCGCGCGCACCGCCAGGTCGCCGATATAGGCGCGCTGTTCAGGGGTCAACTGCGGGCTGGGGGCGATCTCGATCAGCTTCTGGTTGCGGCGTTGGATCGAGCAGTCGCGCTCGAACAGGTGCACCACGTTGCCGAAGCTGTCGCCGAGGATCTGCGCCTCGATGTGCTTGGGATTGACGATGCACTTCTCTAGGAACACCTCTGCCGAACCGAAGGCCTTGGTCGCCTCGGAAATCACCCGCGGATAGGCCTGTTCCAGCTCTTCGCGCGAGTTGCAACGGCGAATCCCACGCCCGCCGCCGCCTGAAGTGGCCTTGAGCATCACCGGATAGCCGATGCGCTCGCCTTCGCGAAGGGCCTCCTCGATATCCGCGACATTGCCCTCGGTGCCCGGCGTCACCGGCACGCCGGCCTTGATCATGCTGCGCCGGGCCTCGGTCTTGTCGCCCATGCGGCGAATCACCTCGGCGCTCGGCCCGATGAACTTGATTCCACGTTCGGCGCAGATCTCCGCCAATTCGGCGTTTTCCGAGAGGAAGCCGTAGCCGGGGTGCAAGGCGTCGCAACCGGTCTCCACCGCCAGATTGACCAGCTTGCGCGGGTTCAGGTAGCCGGCCAGGGGGTCGGCGCCGATGCCGTGGGCCTCGTCGGCGCGCTTGACGTGCAGCGCCATGCGGTCGGCATCGGAATAGACGGCCACCGAACGGATGCCCATCTCGGCGCAAGCGCGCACGATACGGACGGCAATCTCGCCACGGTTGGCAATCAGGATTTTCTTGATCACGAGCCAGCGTCCTCGATCACGTGAGCAGGCGACCGGCAGACCGGTCGACGAAGGGCCGGGTCAGCAGCCCCGGTCAGGCGTTTTAAGCTACCTCCGCGAAACGATTAACCAAAATCAATATTTATTGGGTTAGTCATTAGCAAAGACTTATAGTTAAGCCATTGAAACCCAACAGACAGGTTAAACCATGCGTAAGTCATTGCTGCGTATGACATTTCGACAACTGCAGGTGTTCCGCTCGGTGTGCGATCAACGCTCCTACAGCCGCGCGGCCGAGGAGATGTCGCTGACCCAGCCCGCGGTCAGCCTGCAGATCCGCCAGCTCGAAGAGCTGCTCGGCCAACCGCTGTTCGATTACGTCGGTAAAAAGCTCTACCTGACCGACGCGGCCGAAGCCCTGCAGCGCGCCAGCGCGGATATTTTCGGTCGCCTGGAAAGCCTCGACATGCAGCTCGCCGACCTACGCGGCTCGCTGCAAGGGCAACTGAGCCTGGCGATCGAATCCAGCGCCAAATATTTCGTTCCTCACTTGTTCGCCGCTTTTCGCCGCGAATACCCGGAAGTCAATTTACAGCTGGTGGTGGTCAACCATGCCCAGGCGCTCAAGCGCCTGAGCGCCAACCGCGACGACCTGCTGATCATGTCGCAGGTGCCGACGACGCTGGACCTGGAGTTCCTGCCCTTTCTCAACAACCCCATAGTCGCGGTGGCGCCGCCCGGACATCCACTCTGCACCCAGGATGCGCTGCGCCTGCACGACCTGACCGCCTGGCCGCTGCTGATCCGCGAAGCCGGTTCGGGCACCCGCCAGGCTTGCGAGGAGTATTGTCATCAGAAACGCGCGCACTTCGCCCAGACCCTGGAGGTCGGCTCGACCGAAGGTCAATGCGAAGGGGTGATCGCCGACCTCGGCCTGGCCCTGCTACCGCGCCACGCCGTACGCCGCGAACTGGCCTGCGGCGCATTGCGCGAACTGCGGGTTGCCGAATTGCCGCTGCTGCGCAGTTGGTGCCTGGTGCACCCGCGGGGCAAATACCTGTCGCCGGTGGCGCAGGCGTTCTTCGCCTTCGTGCGCGATCAGCGCAGCCTGATCAATACGTTGGCCGAACGCTTCGCCGCCCCAACGCCTGACTGGCCACCAGGTAGTTAACGGCGATCAACTCCGGGTAGTCGCTCAATTGTTCCTGCAGCTGGCGCTGCTCGGCGTAGTCCTCGATGGCCCGGCGATAGGCCATGCGTCGCTGGTCGAGCAGTTTGCGACGGGTCTTGGCGTCGCCGTTGGTATGGACCTGCGCTTTATCCAAATAGCCAGACATCGGGAACTCCCAAGCTGAATAACGGGAGTCACAGCATCGTCTCGGGGTGTGACGCTTTGGTGGCGAGGGGATGAATAGATGCTGACAACGCGTGAACGTAAGTTGAGTGGTCACGTAGCCCGGATGCAATCCGGGAAGCGATGTCAGCTGCACAACTCTTTTCCCGGATTTCATCCGGGCTTCAAGCCTGGCGGGTTGCACCCGCCCTACGGGTTGGAAAACCCGCTTTATAGGGTGGACATGGCGAAGCCTTGTCCACCGCGAGCGCCCAGATATTGCGCGTCAATCCTCCGCGGCACGCACCGATTTGGGCGACAGACGCAGGCTGCGCAAGCTGCGCTTGACGCTCTTCAGGTGGTTGACCAGGCTCGGCCCGCGGGCCATGGCCACGCCCATGGCGAGCACGTCGATCACCACCAGGTGGGCGATGCGCGAGGTCAGCGGGGTGTAGATTTCGGTGTCTTCCTGCACGTCGATGGCCAGGTTCACGGTCGCCAGATCGGCCAGCGGCGTCTGGCTCGGACACAGGGTGATCAGGGTCGCACCGGCTTCGCGCACCAGGTTGGCGGTGATCAGCAGATCCTTGGAACGCCCCGACTGGGAGATGCAGATAGCCACGTCGGTGGGCTTCAGGGTGACCGCTGACATCGCCTGCATATGCGGGTCGGAGTAG
>CBIHQF010000221.1:0-6635 GCA_966211665.1 uncultured Pseudomonas sp.
GATCGCCTTGGCCAGTTCCAACGCCGGCGGCGTGGCGGTCTGGAAGAACATGTTGTAGTAAGGCAGTTCCTGCATCTGCCGGGACGCCGCATCCGCCAGTTCCTTACGCCCGTAACCGACGGCCACGCACCACAGACCCGCCATGGCGTCGAGAATCTTGTTGCCCTCGCTATCCCACAGATAAACGCCATCGGCCCGGATGATGATCCGCGGCCCGCTTTGCGCCAACTGCTTGAAGTCGCTGAACGGCGCCAAGTGATGATCACGGCTCATGGCCTGCCATTCGCGGGTTTTCGGGTTTTGCACTGGCTTGCTCATATCCACACCTTTGATTGGCGACGTTTAAAACGTCGCGAGCGCAGGAGAGACAAGGCGAAAACAGGCGAGGAAGCGGAGTTTACGACTGTAAATGAGCATGATGCGCTCCGCTTACCCTTCGGGCCGTCCTGTGGACGTTCATCGGCAAAGCCGTTGTCCGAGCCTGTTTTCAACGCAGTATCTCCAAGCGCAGCAGTTTTAAACCGACAGCAGCAGGAACTCGCGCTCCCAGGAGCTTATTACCCGCTTGTAGTTTTCGTGTTCGGCGCGTTTCACCGCGACATAGCCGCGCATGAACTTCTCGCCCAGATACTTCTCGGCCGCCTTGCAGGCTTCCATGCGCTCAAGTGCGTGCTCGATGGTGATCGGCAAGCGCAGGTTGCGCCGCTCGTAGCCACGGCCCTTGACCGGCGCGCTGGGCTTGATGTCTTCGGCCATGCCCATGTAGCCGCACAGCAGGGAGGCGGCCAATACCAGATAAGGGTTGGCATCGGCGCCGGCCAGACGGTTCTCCACCCGGCGATTCTGCGGGTTGGCTTCCGGCACGCGCAGGCCGACGGTGCGGTTTTCTTCGCCCCATTCGACGTTCACCGGTGCCGAGGTATCCGGTAGGAAGCGGCGGAACGAGTTGACGTTGGGCGCGAACAGCGGCAACAACTCGGGGATGTACTTCTGCAGACCGCCGATATGGTTGAGGAACAGCTGACTCATGCTGCCGTCGGCATTGGAGAATAGGTTCTTGCCGGTCTTGATATCCACCACACTCTGGTGGATGTGCATGGCGCTACCCGGCTGATCGGTGATCGGCTTGGCCATAAAGGTAGCGGCCACATCGTGCTTGAGCGAAGCCTCGCGCATGGTGCGCTTGAACACGGTGATCTGGTCGGCCAGGTGCAGGGCTTCGCCATGACGGAAATTGATCTCCATCTGCGCCGGGCCGTCTTCGTGGATCAGCGTGTCGAGGTCCAGGCCCTGAATCTCGCACCAGTCGTAGACGTCCTCGAACAGCGGATCGAATTCGTTGGCGGCATCGATGGAGAACGACTGACGGCCCACTTCCGGGCGACCGGAACGGCCCATCGGCGCTTGCAACGGGAAATCCGGGTCTTCGCAGCGCTTGGTCAGGTAGAACTCCATTTCCGGCGCGACTATCGGCTTCCAGCCCTTGTCGGCATACAGCTTGAGGACATTCTTGAGGATGTTGCGCGGCGACAGCTCGATCGGGTTGCCCTGCTTGTCGAAGGTGTCGTGAATCACCATCGCGGTCGGCTCGAGGGCCCAAGGCACCATGAACGCGGCGTTCTCGTCCGGACGGCAGAACATATCGATGTCCGCTTCGTCGAGCAGGTCGTAATAAATTTCGTCCTCGACGTAATCGCCGGTCACGGTCTGCAGCAGCACACTCTCGGGGAGGCGCATGCCCTTCTCGTCGAGGAACTTGTTGGTCGGCGAGATCTTACCGCGGGCAATGCCGGTAAGGTCGCTGATCAGGCATTCGACTTCGGTGATTTTGCGTTCTTTCAGCCAGCTCGAAAGCTGGTCCAGTTTGGTGCTCATAGAGACCTCAGGGTTATGAGATAAGCCCACTCTTTATAGTAGGCTCAGCGTTGCCCCGCCCTCTTCCTGCAAGCCTCACCAAAGGCCTGGAAGATGGCGAGATAATCCGGGTTAGATCCTACTTGGTACTCGGGATGCCATTGCACCCCCAGCGCAAAGTTTTTTGCACCTTCGACGGAGAAGGCTTCGATCAACCCGTCGGGCGCCAGTGCTTCCACGCGCAGGCCCGGCGCCAGACGTTCAACGCCCTGGCCATGAATGGAATTAACGATGATCTCGTCCGGCAAGCCGAGGCCGGCGAGTATGCCGCCCGGCTGCACCCGCACCGGGTGGCGCGGTGCGTACTGCACCTCGAAAGGCTGATCCGCGGGCTCACGGTGGTCCATCAAACCGGCAACCTCATGCACCTTCTGATGCAGGGTGCCGCCGAACGCCACGTTCATTTCCTGAAAACCGCGACAGATGCCGAGCACTGGAATGCCCGCCTCGACCGCCTGGCGGATCAACGGCAGGGTCGTACGGTCGCGTTCGGGATCATGAGCGGTGCCTTGCGCGCTGGCAGGGCCACTATAATGATGAGGTTCGACGTTGGAGGGCGAGCCGGTCAACAGCAGGCCGTCCAGATTATCGAGCAGGCCGGGTCGATCGATCAGCTCACCGAGCGCGGGTATGATCAACGGCAGCCCAGCGGCGCCGACGGCCACGGCACGGACGTACTTGTCGCCGGTTATATGCTGGATTTGAGGGCCGATCTGCTTGGTGCAGGCGGTGACGCCGATCAACGGCAGACGTGACATGTGACACCCGTTTTATTGCTGTTATGGGTTGGAACGGAGCTTAGCCTTGTTCATTTTTTTACACAATAGCCATGTAAAAAATTGAACACACCCCACTGAGCTGTCCGCCAACGCAAGGCCTGCGCCCTGAGCGGATGCCCTGAAACGCCCTAAAAATGGCCACACAGCTTCTTTTTAGGGCAGAATGCACCTCGCTTGACAGCATTGAATGTTTAAGATTGACTCACTCCCGTGCAATTGCATGATTGATATTTTTAACAACAAAGGTGTTGCATCATGTCGGTACCCCCGCGTGCCGTTCAGCTTAACGAAGCGAACGCGTTCCTTAAGAAACATCCTGAGGTCCTGTTCGTCGACCTTCTCATTGCAGATATGAATGGCGTGGTGCGCGGCAAGCGCATCGAGCGCGCGAGCCTTCACAAGGTTTACGAGCGCGGCATCAACCTGCCGGCTTCGCTGTTCGCCCTGGATATCAACGGCTCGACGGTGGAAAGCACCGGCCTGGGCCTGGATATCGGCGACGCCGACCGTATCTGCTACCCAATCCCCAATACCCTGTGCAACGAGCCCTGGCAGAAGCGCCCCACCGCGCAACTGCTGATGACCATGCACGAGCTGGAAGGCGAGCCGTTCTTCGCCGACCCGCGCGAGGTGTTGCGGCAGGTGGTTGCGAAGTTCGACGAACTGGGCCTTACCATCTGCGCAGCCTTCGAACTCGAGTTCTACCTGATCGACCAGGCCAACGTGAACGGCCGCCCGCAACCGCCGCTGTCGCCGTTGTCGGGCAAGCGCCCGCATTCGACCCAGGTGTACCTGATCGACGACCTCGACGAATACGCCGAATGCCTGCAGGACATCCTCGAAGGCGCCAAGGAGCAGGGCATTCCCGCTGACGCCATCGTCAAGGAAAGCGCGCCGGCGCAATTCGAGGTCAACCTGCACCACGTCGCCGACCCGATCAAGGCCTGCGATTACGCGCTGCTGCTCAAGCGCCTGGTGAAGAACATCGCCTATGACCACGAGATGGACACGACGTTCATGGCCAAGCCGTACCCGAACCAGGCGGGTAACGGCTTGCACGTGCACATCTCGATTCTCGACAAGGACGGCAAGAACGTCTTCGCCTGCGACGACCCGGCGCAGAACGAGACCCTGCGTCATGCCATCGGCGGTGTACTGGAAACCATGCCGGCTTCTATGGCCTTCCTCTGCCCGAACGTCAACTCCTACCGCCGCTTCGGCGCGCAGTATTACGTGCCGAATTCGCCGTGCTGGGGCATCGACAACCGCACCGTGGCCCTGCGCGTGCCGAACGATAGCGCCGATGCGGTGCGTATCGAACACCGCGTCGCCGGCGCCGATGCCAACCCCTACCTGCTGCTGGCCGCGGTATTGGCGGGCGTGCACCACGGCCTGGTGAACAAGATAGAGCCGAGCGCGCCGGTGGAAGGCAACTCCTACGAGCAGAACGAGCAGAGCCTGCCGAACAACCTGCGCGATGCCTTGCGCGAGTTGGACGACAGCGAAATCCTGGCCCGTTATATCGACCCGAAGTACATCGATATCTTCGTCGCCTGCAAGGAAAGCGAGTTGGCCGAGTTCGAGAACTCGATCTCCGACCTCGAATACAACTGGTACCTGCATACCGTTTAAGCACTACCCGACAAAGGCCCTGGAGCCTGTCGGGCTTGACCGTCCGCAGCGAGGGAAAGTCCGGCTTAAGGCAGTTTTGCTGCTCTTTCGAGGCGAATAGCGAGCTATTTAACGAGAAAGAGCGGCAAAATTGACCCCCTCCACCAAAAAAGAGGGGCTTTTCCGCAGTAGGACAGTGTTAAGTCTGACAGTCTCCTAGAGCCGGCGTCGTTTTATCCAGCCGAACCAGCCCTACCTCAGGCCGGGCGCTCTGCGCCATGGCGGGGATTCGGCTGCGCGACATTCAGCAGACCTGGGTAACGGTCCTCAGTCACAGGGCATGGACCCATGGGCTTATCGGGAGATCCACCATGCTTCGTCTTTTCGCTTTGCTGCTCTTACTCGCCCCCACCCTGGCAGCCGCCGAGGGGCCCGAGGGCAGCGGGAATTTCATCCGCGTGCTCAACTGGAACGACTATATCGCCCCGCAGGTACTCAAGGATTTCGAGACCGAAACCGGTATCCACGTTGAATACCGCACCTTCAGCACCGCCGAGGAGCTAAACACCGCGCTGGCCAGCGGCGAATCCTTCGATATCGCCGTGCCTTCGCACAACGACCTACCGCGTTTGATCAAAAACGGCCAGTTGCAGCCACTGGACCTCAGCCTGCTGGGCAATCGCACCCACTTGGACATCCAACTGCTGAGTAAATTGGCCGCGGTCGATCCCGGCAACCGCTATGCCGTGCCCTACCTATGGGGCGCGGTCGGTCTGGCGATCAATACGCCGCTGGCCGAGGCGGCGTTCGGCGGCCCCCTGCCGGACAGCTGGAGCCTGCTGTTCGATGCCGAACAGAGCGCGCGCCTGGCCGGTTGCGGCATCAGCGTGCTCGACGCGCCGGACGAAACGCTGTCGCTGCTGCTCAACTACCAGGGCCGCAGCCTGGTGCGTAGCGCGCCGAGCCGGATCGAACGCGCCGGCAGCGTGCTCGACGGGTTGAAACCGAGCCTGCGCTATGTCGATAGCGAGCGCTATATCGAGGACCTGGCCAACGGCCGCCTGTGCGTGGCCATGGCCTGGGTCGGCGACGCCCTGGCCGCCGCGGACGCCGGTCAGCCGGTACGTTTTCTGGTGCCCGAGGAAGGCTCGGTATTGTTCATCGACAACTTGGTGATTCCCAGCAGCGCACGCCGTGCCGATCTGGCGCACCGCTTTATCGATTACCTGATGCAGCCGCGGGTCGCCGCGCTGATTACCGCGGAAACCCTCTACCCCAATGGCAACGCCGACTCCCATGCGTTTCTCGACGCAGCGCTTCGCAACCAGCCCGGTCTCTATCCCGATATGGAAACCAAGCGGCGCCTGCACGCCCTGGAAACGCTACCGGAAAAACACGGTGTCGTGCGCGATAAGCTGTGGGCGGGGTTTCGGAGCGGCGGTTGATGAAAATCTAAGATAAGTGCCCTCATCCGAACGCGGCCCGCCCCAACCCCTCTCCCGAGGGAGAGGGCGCGAATTGCGTTTGCCGGCGCACCTATAGCCAGCCGTACTCGGCCATCGACAAGGGTTCGCCGTCGCCGACGATAAAGTGGTCGAGCACCCGCACGTCGACCAGTTCCAGAGCCTCTTTCAGGCGCCGGGTCAGCACCCGGTCCGCATGACTCGGCTCGGCCACGCCCGAGGGATGGTTATGGGTCAGGATCAGCGCCGCGGCGTTATGCGCCAGGGCGCGCTTGACCACTTGACGCGGATAGACGCTGGCGCTGTCGATGGAGCCATGGAACAGTGCTTCGAACGCCAATACCCGGTGCTTGGCATCGAGAAACAGGCATCCGAACACTTCATGGGGCTCGTGGCGCAGCAGCGCCTTGAGGTAATCGCGCACCGCCTGCGGGCTTTCCAGCGCCGAATCGCGGCGCAGTTGCTCGGCCAGATGGCGGCGCGCCATTTCCAGCACGGCCTGCAGTTGGGCGAACTTCGCCGGGCCCAGGCCGAGGCGCTGGCTGAAGGACGTCAGGTCCGCCTGCAGCAGCGCGCGCAGGCTACCGAAATCGCCGAGCAGGTGCCGCGCCAGATCCACCGCACTTTGCCCGGCCACGCCGGTCCGCAGAAAAATCGCCAGCAATTCGGCGTCGGTCAGGCTGACCGCGCCCTGGACCAGCAGTTTCTCCCGCGGACGCTCCGCCGCGGGCCAATCGCGAATACTCATACCACCTCCTTGTGTATAGATAGCCTTGGGGTCGGCAAATCCTTGCCGGCCAAGCCTCGGTAATGCCTGCAAGCCCTGGCCTGGCTGGTTCCTTGCCGCGCTGCCCGAGCGCTTGCGCTG
>CBIHQF010000222.1:0-6586 GCA_966211665.1 uncultured Pseudomonas sp.
GAACTCTGCAAGCCCGGTGAGCGGCTGGGCAGCATCACCGCGGCGGCCAGTGCGCATACCGGCATTCCCGAAGGCCTGCCATTGATCGCCGCCGCCGCCGACAAGGCCTGCGAGGTGCTCGGCGCTGGCGTGCTGGAGCCGCACACGGCCTGTCTGTCCTACGGCACCACTGCGACCATCAACACCACGCGGCGCCAGTATCTGGAAACCGTTGCGCTGATTCCGCCGTACCCGGCGGCGATTCCCGATCGTTTCAACACCGAGGTGATGATCTACCGCGGCTTCTGGATGGTCAGCTGGTTCAAGCAGGAGTTCGGCTTGCGCGAGATGCAGCGCGCGGCCGAGTTGGGCGTCGAGCCGGAGGCGTTGTTCGACGAATTGGTCGATTCGGTGCCACCGGGTTCCATGGGGTTGACCCTGCAACCTTATTGGTCGCCGGGTATTCGCGAGCCAGGCCTGGAGGCCAAGGGCTCGATCATCGGCTTTGGCGACGTGCATACCCGGGCGCATATCTACCGGGCGATTCTCGAGGGGCTGGCCTATGCCCTGCGCCAGGGCAAGGAGAAGATCGAAAAGCGCTCGGGCAGCAAGATCACCCGTCTGCGCGTGTCCGGCGGCGGTTCGCAGAGCGATGCGGCGATGCAACTGACCGCCGATATATTCGGTTTGCCGGCCGAACGTCCGCATGTCTACGAAACCTCGGGGCTGGGCGCCGCCATCGATTGCGCCGTCGGCCTCGGCCTGTATCCCGATTTTCCTTCGGCAATCGCGGCCATGACCCGGGTCGGCCGGGTATTCGAGCCGAATCCCGAGGCGCAGCGCACCTACGAGCTGTTGTATCGCAAGGTCTATCAGCGCATGTACCGGCAACTCAAACCGCTGTACCGCAAGATCCGCCAGATCACCGGTTATCCGGCCTGACGCGCGGATACGGCCCCACCTATCGGCTGGCGGACTACCAGTCGACGGCGCGCTCTGCGCGGGCACGCCGTTCAGACCGTTATGGTCGAAAAAAAGCCAGCCGTGCAGGCCGAAATCAACGTGGTCGTCTAAAGTCGTTATAGGATGGCGCGCGCGTCCGCCGCGAGCGCTGGGCTGAAGCCCGGCGCAGGTCGCGTGGAAGCCCTGTACAAAACCAATAAGAGTTAGAGGAACGCCAGCTTGAAGATACTCATCGTGGACGATTCAGCCATGTCGCGGAAACTGGTGATGAAAGCCCTGCCGGCGGATTTGGATGCACAGATAACTCAGGCGGCCAATGGCGAAGAAGCATTGGCGGCTTATCATGCGGGGCATGCCGAGGTAATCTTTCTCGACCTGACTATGCCGGTAATGGACGGTTTTCGCACGTTGGAGCAACTCAAACGCGAGGATGCCAACGCTGTGGTCATCGTTATCAGTGCCGATATTCAACCCCAGGCGCAGCAACGAGTGCGTGAACTCGGTGCGGCGGCTTTTGTGAAAAAACCCATCACCCCCGAGGCCATGCAAGCGGCTTTGTATGAAATAGGGTTGGTGTAGGAATGAGCAGTCACTTGGCAAACCTAAGCGAAGACCAACGCGACGCCTTACAGGAATTGATGAACGTGGCCATGGGCCAGGCCGCCGATCGCCTGGCCCGTTTGACCGAAACCTTCGTCACGCTGTCCGTGCCGCGCATTCATCCCGCCGATGTGACCAACACCAGCTTGCTCGATCAGCTGATGATCGCCGGGCAGCCGGCGGTCATCACTCGTCAGTCCTTCCTCGGCCGGTTGCGCGGCGAGGTGATGGTGTGCTTCGGCGAGAATGGCGCCGAGCAACTGGCTGGTCTGATGGGCTATGAGGGCGTGGAGCACAGCAGCATTCAGGACGAACTGATGCTGGATGTGACCAATATCCTCACCGGCGCCTGCATCAATGGCCTGGCCCAGCAGATCGATATCAAGGTCAGCTACGGTTCACCATCGATGCTCTCGCGCGGCCGCTCGCTGCAGGAAGTCCTCGGCTCCCAGGAGTTGCGCGGGCATCAGGCGCTGGTGCTGGAAATTCATTTCGAAGTGGCGACCCACAGTTTCTATTGCGATTTGCTGGTGTGCATCGCCGAAGACACCGTGGCCACCGTTATCGAGGTGATCGATCAGGTGTTGAGCGATATTTGACTGCGGCCCGCCGCGATCCGGATGGGTACACCATCATCTGAATAAGGATGCGAGATGACGTCTGCCTCAGGAACTTCAGGCGAAGTACTACCCGCAGAGTTAGTGGAGGTATTGCAAAGCATCAATCTCGGAGTTTTGCTACTCGATAGCGACTACCGGGTGGCGTTCTGGAACGACTTCATGGTGATCCACAGCGGCAAGGACAGCGCCGAGGTGAGAGGGCGGTTGCTGTTCGATATTTTCCCTGAGTTGCCCAGGCTTTGGGTCGAGAAGAAAGTCGACGGGGTTTTCGCCTTGCAGAACCTGGCGTTCACCTCCTGGCAGCAACGCCCGCATCTGTTCAATTTCTCCGGCAGCCGGCCCATCACCGGCTTGAGCGAGATGATGTACCAGAACTGTACCTTTTCGCCGATGGTCGAGGCATCGGGCACCGTCAAGTATGTGTGCCTGACCATCGCCGATGCGACCGAGACCGCCGCCCAGCATCTGGAACTCGAGCGCCTCAACCAGCTTCTGCAAGAGGAAAAGAGCGAGCAGGCGCGCCTGATCCGCAAACTCGAAGATGCCCAGGCGCAACTGCTGCAATCGGAAAAAATGGCGGCGATCGGCCAGTTGGCCGCCGGCGTGGCCCATGAAATCAACAACCCGGTGGGTTACGTCTATTCCAACTTCAGTAGCCTGGAACGCTATGTGGAGGACCTGTTCCGCCTGATCGAGACTTATCAAACAGTGGCGGCCGAGCATCAGGAGCCGGCGCTGCGTGCGCGGCTGGAGCAGGCCAATCAGACCCTCGATTACGATTTTCTGCGCAGCGATATGGCCGACCTGGTGCGCGAATCGCGTCAGGGGCTCGAGCGGGTCAAGCAGATCGTCCAGGACTTGCGCGATTTTTCCCATATCGATTCCGGCGATTGGCAGATGACCGATCTGCACAAGGGCCTCGACAGCACCCTGAACGTGATTTGGAACGAGATCAAATTCAAAGCCGAGGTGGTCAAGAACTACGGCGACTTGCCGGAAGTTCAGTGTCTGGGCTCGCAGCTCAATCAGGTGTTCATGAACCTGATCATCAACGCCGCCCATGCCATCGAGCAGCAGGGCACCATCTGGCTGGAAACCGGCGCCCAGGACGATTGGGTGTTCGTGCGGGTGCGCGACAGCGGCGCCGGCATCGATCCGGAACATCTGACGCGCTTGTTCGATCCCTTCTTCACCACCAAGCCGGTGGGCCAGGGCACCGGCCTCGGGCTGTCGGTGTCCTACAGCATCGTCGGCAAGCATCATGGGCGCCTGGAGGTCGAAAGCGAACCGGGGCAAGGCGCCACCTTCACCGTCTGGCTACCGAGAATGCAGCCGGAAAGCGAGGAAAACGCCTAGCCCGATGTGGGCCGCGATACTCATTGATGTATGCATCCGGCTGCGAGGCGCGCTTTTGTGGGGGGACATGGCGAAGCCTTGTCCACCGCCGTCGGCCAATGGCGGACAAGCCAGCGGCATGTCCACCCTACGATTTGTCGCAGGCCCTGCAGTGCGATCGTGGCCCGGATAAGCCCTGGCGCAGTCCGGGGTTGCAGGAGGCGCCCGCCCGCGGCGAATCCTAGGCCACATCCACCAATACGATCTCGCTCTCTTCCGTCGCCGTTATATGGAGCACGTCGAGGTCGCTCACGGCCACGCCGTCGCGCGCCTGCGCCGGCACGCCGTTGATTTCGAATGAACCGCTGGCTCCCACCAGATAGGCTTTACGACCTTTTCCCAGCGGGTATTCGACCTGTTGGCCGGTTCGCAGCGTGGCTGCCGCCAGCCTGGCGCGGACGCGGATCGGCAAGGCTTCTTCATCTTCGGCATAGCCGCTGGCCAGGATGACGAAAGCCCCGGCCCGCTCGCCCTTGGGGAAAGGTTTTGCGCCCCAGGACGGCGGCAATCCGGCTCGGTCGGGCTGGATCCAAATCTGGAACAGTTGGGTCGTCGTATCCTCGAGATTGAACTCGCTATGGGCGATACCGGTGCCGGCGCTCATGACCTGTACGTCGCCGGCCTCGGTACGGCCCTCGTTGCCTAAGCTGTCCTTATGGGTGATGGCACCCCGGCGCACATAAGTGATGATCTCCATATCGCGGTGGGGGTGTGTTGGGAAACCTGAATGCGGGGCGATTTCATCGTCGTTCCAAACCCGCAGCTGTCCCCAGTTCATGCGCTCGGGGTCATGGTAGCTGGCGAATGAAAAATGATGACGGGCATCGAGCCAGCCGTGCTGGGCGTGGCCGAGTTGGGCAAAAGGGCGTACTTCGATCATGTGCGGCCTCATCGTTGTCAGGAGTGATGGTTATGATGATCCTTCAAAAATGATCGATATAAAATGCAGTATTTTTCGTATTTGGCATCTATTAAATAGATATGTTTAAGCGAAGAGCCCGTATCTGGCCGCGCGATGGGAGCGACAAACTCATTGAACCGCTGTCTGCATATATCGGTAGGCGAATTCGCGCATAGACACGGGAATGCACATGGATGAACGTAGAGCGTTATTGATTCTGCATGGTAAACAGGCGCTGAACGCAGAAGTGCGTGCGGCTGTAATGGCTTGTCGCGAGCGGGGTTGGGAGTTGGCGGTACGCCTGACCTGGGAGGCCGGCGACGCCCAGCGCCTGGTCGACGAGGCTTTGCAGGCCGATTATCCGATCCTGATCGCCGGCGGCGGCGACGGCACCCTGCGGGATGTGGCCGAGGCCATGGCGCTGACGGGCACCGAGGCCAGTCTGGCCCTGTTGCCGCTGGGCACGGCGAACGACTTCGCCAATGCGGCCGGTATCCCGCTCGACCCGCATGAAGCGCTGGCGTTGCTGGAGATGCCGGCCACGCGTATCGATCTGGGCGAGGTCGACGAGCACATGTTCCTCAATATGGCCACCGGCGGTTTCGGCTCCCAGGTCACCGCCAATACCTCGGAGGAGCTGAAGCGGGTACTCGGCAGAGCGGCTTATTTGTTGACCGGGCTGACGCGTTTCGCCGAAGTGCATTCGGCTTTCGGGCGTTTCAACGGGCGGGGTTTGTCCTGGGAGGGGGATTTTCTCGCCCTGGGCATCGGTAACGGCCGTCAGGCCGGCGGCGGCCATCTGCTTTGCCCCGACGCCCAAGTCGACGATGGCTTGTTGGATATATGCATAGTGCCGGCCGCCGAGGATGTGGTCGGGACTTTGGGCACCTTGCTGTTCGGCGGTATCAATGGGCTGCAGAGCGTATCGATTGGCGCGCGCCTGCCATGGCTGGAAATCGATGTACCGGATGGCTTGGATTTCAACCTCGATGGCGAGCCAATGGATGGCAAACGCCTGCGCTTCGCTGCCCGGCCGGGGGCGCTACGCGTGCACTTGCCGCCTGGCTCGCCCTTGCTGAGCGATGCCTTCGAACAGTTGTCGGCTATCTGATCGCGTGCAACGCCGCACTTCAGTCGCGCGTCGCTCGGCCGATATAGCGGTGAGCCAGCATTCGGCGGATTTGGCCGTGCGCGGTAGAGCAGCGTTTAGTTCGACAGGCTGCTAGGCTACATCGTAGGTAAACAGGAGCGCGCAATGGCCGGTATTCTCGACTCAGTCAATCAACGCACCCAGTTGGTGGGTGAGAACCGCCTGGAAATTCTGATGTTCCGCCTGGTGGGGCGGCAGCTATTCGCCATCAACGTATTCAAGGTGCAGGAAGTCCTGCAGATGCCCAAGCTGACGCTGATGCCGCAGCGCCATCGGTTCGTCTGCGGCGTGGTCAATTTGCGCGGGCATACCCTGCCGGTGATCGATCTGTCGCAAGCCATCGGTATGCGACCGATAGTGCCGGATGAGCGCAGCACCATCATCGTCACCGAATACAACCGTTCGGTGCAGGCCTTTCTGGTCGGCGGCGTCGACCGCATTCTCAACCTCAATTGGGAATCCATGTTGCCGCCGCCGGGCGGTGCCGGACGCCAGCATTACTTGACGGCGATCACCAAGGTCGAAGAGCAGATCGTCGAAGTCATCGATGTGGAGAAGGTGCTGGCGGAAATCACCCCGATGAGCACCAAGGTTTCCCCGGAAAAGCTCGCCGATCCGCTGCTGGAGCACGCCAAGGGCCGCGAAGTGTTGCTGGTGGACGATTCCAGCGTGGCCATGAGCCAACTCAAGGGCACCATGGCGCAGTTGGATGTGCGCTGCCATGCGGCCAGCGACGGCCTGCGAGCGTTGAACCTGCTGAAAGGCTGGGCCGACGCCGGGATAGACGTGCACGAGAAGTTGCTGATGGTGATCACCGACGCGGAGATGCCGGAAATGGACGGTTACCGCTTGACCACCGAGATCCGCAACGACCCGCGGCTCAAGGATCTTTACGTGGTGTTGCACACCTCGCTATCCGGCAGCTTCAACGAAGCGATGGTGAGGAAGGTCGGCTGCAATAACTTTCTCTCTAAATTC
>CBIHQF010000223.1:0-6577 GCA_966211665.1 uncultured Pseudomonas sp.
CGCGCTTCGGGATGCCTATCGCCGGCTCCTCCCCAACGCCAACCTGCAGGTGGAAATGCTCCACGAGCCGGCGGATATCTTTACCCACATGCGCAGCTTCAACCCCGAAGTGGTGCTGCTGGATGTCAACATGCCGAACTGCACCGGCCCGGAACTGGCGCAGATCATCCGCTTCAACGACGACTGGCTGCGCGTACCTATCATCTACCTGTCGGCGGAAACCGGGATCGCTCAGCAGATGAGAGCGCTGATCAAGGCCGGCGACGACTTCGTCACCAAACCGATTTCCGACAATGCCCTGGTCACCACGGTGTTCTCCCGCGCCCAGCGCGCCCGCTTGCTCAGCGATGCGCTATCGCGCGACAGCCTTACCGGCCTGCTCAAGCACGCCGATATCAAGGATCAGGTCGGCATCGAACTGGAACGCGCGCAACGCTCCGGCAAGCCGGCCAGCGTGGCGATGCTGGATATCGACTTCTTTAAGAAGGTCAACGACAACCATGGCCACGCCGCCGGCGACAACGTGATCCGCGCCCTGGCCAACCTGCTGCGCCAGCGCTTGCGGCGCATCGACAGCCTGGGCCGTTACGGCGGCGAGGAGTTTCTCGTGGTGTTGCCCGATTGCCCGGCGGATCAAGCGCGGCGGGTACTCGACGAAATCCGCCAACGCTTCGCCGAGTTGCACTTCATTGCCGATGCCAACGAGTTCGCGGTCACCCTGAGCGCCGGCATCGCCTCGACCGAGGATGCGCCGGCCAACGCCGACGCCCTGCTGGAAATGGCCGACCGGGCGCTCTACAGCGCGAAAAACGGCGGGCGCAACCGGGTGCAGTAACCTCTAGAGAACGTCCAGCGCTTGGCCTTATGAAATTTATAGCGTATCTTTTCATGAAATTATTTTTATAAATTTCATGAGTCGCGCCATGTTCAAGCAGTCCGCTCAACATATCGCCAGTTATTACGCCCACAGTTTCCCCGCTCCGATCCCCCTGCGCGCCACCCTGCAAGACAGTCTGCACACCGAGGTGTTGATCATCGGCGCCGGCTTCAGCGGCCTGCACACCGCGTTGCGCCTGGCCCTGGCCGGCAAACGCGTAGTGCTGTTGGAAGCCAGCCGGGTGGCCTGGGCGGCCTCCGGACGCAATGGCGGCCAGGCGCTGCTCGGTTGGTCCTGCGATATGCCGCCGCTGGAAAAGGCTCTGGGCGCGGAACGCAGCCGCCGATTGTGGGACAGCATGTGCTGGGCCGCCGAGGAAATGCAGGCGTTGCCGCAACGTCATGGCTTCGAAATCGACTACCGCAGCGGCAGCCTGTGGACCGCGGTGCAACAGCGCCGCGTCGGCCAACTGCGCGAAGCCCAGCGCCATGCCGAACGACAGTTGGGCTACCCACACCTGCGCATGATCGAGCATGAAGAACTGCCGCAGTGGATCGCCAGCCCGCGTTACCAGGCGGCCCTCTACGACGCTAAAGGCGCGCACCTCAACCCGCTGAAACTGGCGCAAGGGCTGGCCGGCGCCATCGAGCGCGCCGGCGGGCGAATCTTCGAACAGAGCCAAGTGCTCGATTACCGTGAAAGCGCCCGCGGCTTCGTCGCCCGCACCGCCCAGGGCGAGGTGCACAGCGAGGTGCTGGTGCTCGCCTGCAACGCCTATATCGACCGCCTCGATACCGGGCTGCGCAATCGCCTGTTGCCGGTGGGCTCCTACCAGGTCGCCAGCGTACCGCTCGACCCCGAGTTGGCGCAGTCGCTGCTGCCGCGGAACAGCTGCGTGATCGACAACCAATTCGTCCCCGACTATTTCCGCCTCACCCCGGACCATCGCCTGCTGTTCGGCGGCGGCTGCACTTACCTCGGCGGTATTCCCCAGGACGTCAAAGCGGCGACCCGGCCGTATCTGGAACGGGTGTTTCCGCAACTGCGCGGGGTCGAGCTGGAATACGGCTGGGGCGGGCATATCGACGTGAGCATGAAGCGCACCCCGGATATCGGCCGCCAAGGCCAGCGTTACTGGCTGCAGGGTTTCTCCGGCCACGGCGTGCTGCCGACCCTGGCCGGCGCCCGCGCGGTGAGCGACGCGATACTCGGCGACGATGACTTGCTCGCGCTCTACCAGGCCATCGACAACCCGCGCTTCCCCGGCGGCGCGTTATTGGCCGCGCCATTGGAGGCGGCTGGCAAGGCCTGGTACCGGCTGCGCGATGTGCTTTGAAGCCAAGTAGCCGGCATTTGTAGCCCAGATGCAATCCGGGAAGTCTGGCGCCGGAAAAATCGCTGCCGGATTGCATCCGGGCTTGAAGTTGCGATCAGTCTTCGAATCGATCGCAGACGTAGGGCGGGTGCAACCCGCCGTGCCTTGCATGCGCCCTGGCGGGTTTCACCCGCCCTACGAGTTCGCAGGCATTGCCAATAAACATAGGATCTACATCAAGGATGGCGACAAATGCAGCGATACCCGTAAGCCGCACCTGTTGGGTATCGCTGCGCTCAACGCCAACCTACAACAGCAATGATTCGAGGCAAGCAAACACCATGGACATGCAGGAAGAAGTCGAAGGTCTGGCGATCCTGATCCGCGACCTGCGCAAGCATAAGAACCTCACCCTCGGCGAGCTGGCCAAGCGCATCGGCCGCTCCGTGGGTTTTCTCTCCCAGGTCGAACGCGGCCTGTCGCGCCCGACCGTCGCCGACCTCACCGCGATCAGCGAAACCCTCGGCGTGCCGACCACCTATTTCTACAGCCTGAGCAAACCGCGCGCGCTGCCCTGGGTCACTCGCCCCGGCGAGCGGCGCACCCTGTATTACGCCAGCGGCATCACCGACGTGCTGGTCTCGCCGAGCATGTCCGCCGGCTTCTCCATGCTCGAAAGTCACCTGGAGCCCGGCGCCAGCAGCGGCGAGGGGCACCTGGACGACAGCTCCGAACAGGGCGGTTTCGTCCTCGAGGGCGAGCTGAGCATCTGGCTCGACGATGCCGTCGACCCCGTGACCCTCGGCGCCAACGACAGCTTCCAGTTGCCCGCCCACAGCCAATTCCGCTACGCCAACCTGACCGATCAACCCACGCGGGTGCTTTGGGTGTTTCGCTGACCCGCGCTCGCAGGATGTGCACCATGACAACTAAAACAACAGTTCCCGAGCTGCTCAACGAAGTCCGCGCCTTTCGCGCCGCATACCCCGATGTCGGTTACGTCGACCTGATCAGTCTGGACATCCCCGGACATTTCTACGGCAAGCGCTACCCCATCGACATGCTGGAAAAGGTCGCCGCCGGCAGCCCGCTGAAACTGCCGCAGAACTGCGCCCTGCTCGGCACCCAGGGTGGCCTGTACCCGATCGGCGACTACTGCTTCCATGACGGCGATCCGGATGCGCTGCGCCGGCTGATCCCCGGTACGCTCAAGCCGGTGCGCTGGGAAGCGCAGCCGCTGGGACAAATGCTGATCAGCTCCGACGGCACTGCGGCGCCCATTCCGTTCGAACCGCGCGAGGTGCTGGCGCAGGTGTTGGCGCGCCTGGAAAAACGCGGCATCCGTCCGGTGGTGGCGTTCGAGTTGGAGTTCTACCTGTTCGACCGCGCGCTGCGAGACGGACTGCCGCAATTCCCCCGCGATCCGCTGTGCGGCGATGCCGACGACCAGCCGAACCTGCATATCGAGCGGCTGTCACGCTTCTCGCCGCTGCTCCACGAGATAGTCGAAGCGGCCAGGGAACAGGGCGTGGACGCCAATGTGATCACCGCCGAGCTCGGCCCCGGCCAGTTCGAGATCAACTTCGGCCATTGCGCCGACGGCTTGCGCGCCGCCGATTGGGCCGCGCTGTTCTGCCGCAGCACCCGCGGCGTGGCGCTCAAACACGGGCAGCGCGCCAGTTTTATGAGCAAACCCTATCTGGATGCGCCGGGCAGCGGCATGCACGTGCACGTCAGCCTGTACGACGAGGCCGGCAACAACCTGCTGGCCGCCGACGAGCAGCGCCCGTTGCGCCACGCGGTGGCCGGCTGCCTGGCGTTGCTGCCGCATTGCATGCCGATCTTCGCCGCCAACCACAACGCCTTCCGCCGCTACGGCGCCATGGTCAACGCCGCCAGCCGCGCCAGCTGGGGTTTCGAGGACCGCGACGCCTGTGTCCGCATCCCCGAATCGGACGCCCGTAACCTGCGCATCGAACACCGCCTGGCCGGCGCCGACGCCAATCCCTACCTGGTCCTGGCGGCGATCCTCAGCGGTATGGAGCACGGCCTGGACGCCCAGCGCGAGCCGATCGCCCCGCTCAACCAGGACCGCCAGAGCGGCATCGACTTCCCCCAGGACATGCTAAGCGCGGTGGCAGCGATGCAGGATCACCCGGCGGTGCGCGAACACCTGGGCAGTGAGTTTGTGATGGTCTATTGCGAGAACAAGCGCCAGGATCATCTGGCCTTTATCAACGAGGTCAGCGCGCGGGAATACCGCTGGTTTCTTTAACCAGCGGTTCACGCCCACCATGGCGTAAGCCTCAACAGGATGCGTCAGATAATTTCAATTCTGGAAATAGTTAACTGATCAATATGGTGATTCTTCCCAAGATTGGCGATTGAGATACTTACCTCAACGCCGGAAACGGCAACTACCTTGAGGAAAGTCACCATGAAAACCATTTTTAACAACCGCCACCTGACTCACACCCTGGCACTGCTCGCAGCCATCGCCGCCGGTCAACTGCAGGCGGGCCAAGACCTGAGGCTGGCAGAGAATGGCAGCGAACGCGTGCAGCAACAAACGCGCGAGCAGCGTTCCGCCGCCACGCCAAAAGTTGCCGAAAATGGTAGCGAACGCAGCCTCGAGCACCAGCGGCAATTACGTGGCAAGCAGGCCCTGCAAGTTGTCGAAGGCGGTGCCGAACGCAGTCAGGCTCTGCGGCGCGCCTGACAACCAACCGCCACAAACCAACCTCGGCAGCATCTTTGGCCGCGCACTTGACCAAGTGCGCGGCATTTTTGCTCTTGGTTAACTCAGCGCCGGATGCTCGCGCAGGCGGGCGACGGCGAAGTCGACGAAGCTGCGCACCCGGGCGGCGGCTCTGCGGCCCTCGCGGTAAACGATATGCACCGGCAACGCCGCTGGCTCGAAGTCGCGCAGCACGCGACGCAAGCGGCCCTGTTCGAGCGACTCATGCACCTGATAACTCATGCAGCGGATCAACCCGGCATCGCGGCAGGCGGCGGCAATCGCCGCCTGGTTGGTGGCGCAGCTCAGGCGTGGGCGGAAGGAAAGCGTAAGCAGGCCGTTCTGTTGCTGGAAGCGCCATTCGGGCAGGCGCGCGTCGGCACTGGAATGCACCAGGCGGTGCTGGGCAAGATCGCCGGGCTGCTCGGGAACGCCATGCTCGGCCAGATAGGCCGGGCTGGCGCAGACCACCCGACGAATGCTGCCGACCTTAAGAGCGAACAAGGATGAGTCGGGCAGGTTGCCGACTTGTACGGCGACATCCACGCCCTCCTCATGCAGATTGGGCACGCGATCGAGGTAAGCGGCGAATACCTGCACTTCGGGATAGGCGTTCAGGTAGTCGAGCAGAATCGGCGTCAGCAATTGCTGGCCGAACAACAGCGGCATGGCCAGCTTGAGCTGACCGCGCGGTTGGGCATGCAGGCCGCTGGCCGACGCCTCGGCTTCATCGACCGCCAGCAGAATCCGTCGGCAGTCATTGGCGAAGCGCTCGCCGGCGGCGGTCAGGGACACGCCACGGGTGCTGCGTTCGAGCAAGGCCACGCCCAGGCGCTGCTCCAGCGCGGCGATGGCGCGGGTCACGGTAGGCGCGGAGAGCTGCAAGCGGCGTGCGGCGGCAGCCAGGCTCAAATCGGCGACCACCGCCTGAAACACGCGCATGTCATGGTAGCGGTCCACGGCCTCAGGCCTTGCGTGAGGGGTTGAGCGCCAGATCCTGGCCCAGACGCTCGGCACAGAAATCGACGAAGGTGCGCACCTTGGCCGGCACTTTGCGCCCGCCCTGGTAAACCACATGGATCGGCAGCGGCGGCAGCTCGAAGTGTTCCAGCACTATCTCCAACTCGCCGGCCGCCACCTTGCCCGCCACCTGATAGGACAGCACCCGGGTCAGCCCCCAGCCGAGGCAAGCGGCATTGATCGCCGCCTGGTTGGCGGTGACCACCAGACGCGGCTCGGGGCGCACGCTTAGCGAACCCTCGGGGCCGGCGAAGCGCCAGTCGCTGACCAGGCTGCTACTAGCCGCCTCGATCACCCGGGCCTGTAGCAACTGATCCGGATGTTGCGGCCGGCCGTGCTGGTTCAGGTAGGCTGGCGAAGCGCAGACCACCCGGCGTACTTCGCCGACTTTCACGCTGTGCAGACCGCTATCGGGCAGGTTGCCGATGCGCACCGCGACGTCTATGCCCTCGTCGACCATGCTCACCACCCGGTCCACCAACAGCGCCTTGATGCTCACCGCCGGGTGCTGCTCGAGGTAGTCGACCAGCACCGGAGTGACGAACAGCTCGCCGAACAGCACCGGCGCGGTCAGGGTCAACTGGCCGCGAGCGATGGCATGGCTGCCGGCAGCGGATTCTTCGGCTTC
>CBIHQF010000224.1:0-6560 GCA_966211665.1 uncultured Pseudomonas sp.
TGCGACAGCAGGTAGGCGCTCGGCCCGGTGACCACGCTGAGCACCAACGCCGGATGCCGTTCGTGCAGGCGCCGCACCACCTCCGGCACCAGTAGACTCTCGACCGTCGAGAGCACGCCGAGCCTGATCGTCTGCACCGCATAATCGCCGCCGCGCAGGCTGCTTATCCCTTCACGCAGGGCCTGCACGCAAGGCCCGGCATAGCGCATAAAGGCCACCCCGGCCTCGGTCAGGACGACGCCGTTCTTTCCACGCTCGAACAGGCTGACCGTCAGCAGCGTCTCCAGTTCCTTGAGGGTCTTGGAGATCGCCGGCTGGCTCACCGCCAACTTGTCGGCCGCCCGCGCCAAGCTGCCCTGGCGCGCCACTTCGAGGAAACACAGCAAGTGACGGAATTTGATGCGGGTGTCGATGTTCACCGGTCGCTCCTCAACTGAACTAGCCTCATGACAACGTTGAAATGTCGATTAACCGCGGTCTTACTCATGTACCACTATCCCCCAAGGGTGGGTTAGGCGCGCGCTGCCGATAGCGATGAACCAGCAAGTTTCGTTGCGCCGTACCCCACCATTGGCGCAACGCAGCCCAGTTTCGAGGCGAGGCGCCTGGTGGGTTACGTGGCGCGCCACGATAGCGCTGCCTGACCGTTCGGAGGTTGGCGCCACTAATAACCCACCCAGTGATCCGATACTTCATGGTTGAAGCGGCACTAACGCTGCACGCGAAAAGCTTTCGGCGACTGGCCGGTGCCACGCTTGAAGAACCGGGAAAAATACGCCGGCTCGGAAAATCCCAGGCTATCCGATACCTGGTTGATGGTCATGGCGGTGTAGACCAGGCAGCGCTTGGCTTCCAGCAACAGGCGCTGGTTGATCATCTGCAAGGCCGATTGCCCGGCCAGGCGCCGGCACAGTGCATTCAGGTGCGCGGCGCTGATGCCCAGGGCGCCGGCGTAGTGTTCGATCGGCAGGTGCTGGCGAAAATGCGTCTCCAACAATTGGGTGAAACCCTGCAGATGCTCACGGCCACGGTCCGGCTGGCTGGCAGCGGCCTGCGCCTGCTGCAACGCGCGACGGCCGATCCATACCAGTAACTGACTGAGCAAGGATTGCAGCATCAACTCGCGCCCCGGCGCCTGACCGTAATACTCCACGTCGATCGCGGCGAACAGCCGGTCCAGATCGGCCTTCGCCTCCCCCACCGAATAACAGGTCGCGCGCTGCAGCAGGCGGGCATCGAAGGCCTTGCCGAGCTGCTCGGCCAGCGGCAAGGCCAGGGTCAACACCTGGCCCTGGATATCCCGCGAGACGCGAAAGCCATGCACGCTGAGCGCCGGCACCACCTGCAACGCCGGCTGTTCGACGTGGCTGGTCTGCCCTTCCACCTGCAACTCGGCCTGGCCGCTGCGCACATACAACAACTGCACCAGATCGCCGTGGCGATGCGGCTTGATCTCCCAATCATGCAAGCGGCTGCGCTCGGCAATCGACTCGCAATGCAGCAGGTCCGGCGTCGGCCAGGCGGCGGTTTCGCCATACAGCTTGAACACCGGCACCGCGGCCCCGGCAGTCTTCAACATGGATCCAGACATACGACAACCCACGAAAAATCCATAAAACCTGTTGAATATTGCCTTCAAAGGCGAGCGCCATCCACAAAAAATACAAGAGTGCCAATCAGACCGGCTGCCAACCCATGGCGCCAACACCAGCAAGGACACTCACCATGACAACAAGCATAAAAACCCAGGTCGCGATTATCGGCGCCGGTCCCTCGGGGCTGCTGCTCGGCCAGTTGCTGCATAACGCCGGCATCGACAATGTGATAGTCGAACGCCAGAACCCCGACTACGTGCTCGGCCGCATCCGCGCCGGGGTGCTGGAACAGGGCATGGTCGAGCTGCTGCGCGAGGCCGGCGTGGCCGAACGCATGGACCGCGAAGGCCTGGTGCACGATGGCTTCGAGCTGGCCTTCGACGGCCGCTGCGAGCATATCGACCTGAAGGGCCTGACCGGCGGCAAAACGGTAATGGTCTATGGCCAGACCGAAGTCACCCGCGATCTGATGGAAGCCCGCGAGCGCTGCGGGGCGCAGACCTTCTACAGCGCCAGCCAGGTACAGCCCCACGATATCGACAGCGCGCAGCCCTACCTGAGCTTCGAGCACGATGGCGAGCCCCTGCGCCTGGACTGCGACTATATCGCCGGCTGCGACGGCTTCCATGGCGTGGCGCGTCAGTCGATTCCGGCAGGCGTGCTCAAGGAATTCGAGCGGGTCTATCCGTTCGGCTGGCTGGGCATCCTCGCCGACACCCCGCCGGTGGCCGACGAGCTGATCTACGCCAACCACGAACGCGGCTTCGCCCTGTGCAGCATGCGTTCGCCGACGCGCACCCGCTATTACGTGCAGGTCGGTGCAGAGGAAAAGGTCGAAGACTGGTCGGATGAGCGTTTTTGGAATGAGCTGAAGAGTCGCCTGCCCAGCGAGGTCGCCGAACGCCTGGTGACCGGCCCCTCGATCGAGAAGAGCATCGCCCCGCTACGCAGCTTCGTCGTCGAACCCATGCAGCACGGCCGCCTGTTCCTGCTCGGCGACGCCGCGCACATAGTGCCGCCGACCGGCGGCAAGGGCCTGAACCTGGCGGCCAGCGACGTCGCCACGCTATACCGCATCCTGCTCAAGGTCTACCGCGAAGGCCGCGAAGACCTGCTGGAAAAGTACTCGGAAATCTGCCTGCGGCGCATCTGGAAAGCCGAGCGCTTTTCCTGGTGGATGACCTCGATGCTGCACAAATTCCCCGACATCGACGCCTTCAGCCAGCGCATGCAACAGACCGAGCTGGATTACTTCGTCGGCTCCGAGGCCGGGCGCAGGACCATCGCGGAAAACTATGTGGGCCTGCCTTACGAAGCCATCGAGTGAGCCGCAGGCCACTGCGCGCCACGCAATGGTGCGCGCAGAGGCCCAAGAGGCTCAGCCGCGGATCATCACCGCACCGGGTGGAACCCGTTCGCCGCAGCCGCCCGGCGGCGGTTGGTGGCCGGGCGGACGGTCGGGATACCAGATCCGGCATTCGCCCGGCGGCGGCATATGGCCCGGCGGAATGTCATAGCGCTGTTCAGGGTAAGGCTGCGGTTCGAACACCGCGCCGCCGTAAACCGTGCAGCCGCTCATAAGCAGCGCGACAGCGCAGCCTGCGACTTTGACGCTGGGAAAAACACGGAACATCACCATCTCCTGAGGGCAGGCTTTGCAGCGCCCGGTTGTGGATCAACCAGCCAAGCTTATGCGCACACGACGGCCCACGCATCACCTGCTTAACAACAGAACGATGATAACGGCGAGGACCAAGCAAAGGCTTTTCCAGAACAGCACCGGATTGCGCTCCACCAGCGGCGGCCGGGCTTTGTTGAGAAACTCTTTGTTCGGTTGACGTAGCTCGAAAACGAACTCTGATAATTCCTGATAGCGCCGGGCCGGATTCGGGTGCAGCGCCTTGCGCAGCACATCGTCGATCCAGGCCGGAATCTCACGGTCGCTGCCGCGAATCGGGTTGTACTTCAGTTTGTTCTGCGCGGCGCGGGTCCAGGCTTTGGCCACTTGCAGGCCGTAGGGTAGCCGGCCGGTGAGCATCTGGTAGGTGATCACCGCCAGGGAAAACAGGTCCGACCGTACCGAGCCGCTTTCGCCGAGAAAATACTCGGGCGCGCTGTATTGGGCGGTGCCGAGCAAATCGTTCTGCTCGATGAGCGTGGCGGTTTCCAGCAGACCGGCGACCCGCGTCGAACCGAAATCGACGATCTTCACCGTGCCGGTCGCGTCGATCATGATGTTTTCCGGCCGGAGATCCTGGTGCAGCATTTCCAGCCGGTGAAAGGCGCGTAAACCCTTGGCGATTTGCTCAACGATAGCGCGCACGGTTTGCAGATCGGGCTGCGGGTTGTCGATCATCCATTGCGTCAGGGTCTGCCCCTCGATGAACTCGGTGACTATGTAGAGGAAGTTGCGTTTGCGCGTCTGCGCGCACGGCTTCACCACATGGGCGTTGTCGATGCGCCGGGCGATCCACTCTTCGGTGAGAAAGCGTTCCAGTTGCAGCGGGTTCTGCTGCAGTTCGGTCGACGGGGTTTTGATGATGACCGAGGTATTGGTCTCGCCATCCAGCGCCAGGTACACATGGCTGCGACTGCTGGCGTGCAGCTCCCGGACGATGGTGTAGCCATCGAAGGCCATCCTGGCATCCAGAATGGGCGGGAAAGGCAGTTCGGTCAGTTGCTGATAGCGCTCGTTGGCCTGCTGCTCGGGCAGCTCGTCGACCCTGAGGATCTGCACCGTGAGGTTGTCGTCGCTGCCCTGCTGGTAGGCCTCGCCCACTATGGCTTTTGCGGCGAGGTCCAGGTCATTCGCATGCTCATGGATGGCATTGGCCATAAAGGCCGCGCTGGCGTATTCGTAGATGCCGTCGGTGGCGAACAGGAACACATCGCCCTGCTCCACCTGTAGCGCCTGGTAATCGATTTCCAGGTGGGTATCGATGCCGAACGCGCGGCTGAGATAGCTTTTTTCCTGGGAAATCCACAGCCGATGATCCTGGGTCAGCTGCTCCAGGCCGCTGCCGCGCAGGCGGTAGATGCGGGTATCGCCGACATGGAAGATATGCGCCGTAGTCGACTTGATGACCATGGCGCTCAGGGTGCACACATAGCCTTTGTCTTTGTCGTAGCGGTACTGGCTTTGCCGGGTTTGCGCGTGCAGCCAGGAGTTGGTCGCGGTCAGCACCCGTTGCGCCGATTTCTTTACCGACCAGGCCTCGGAGGTGCAGAAGTAATCTTCGAGAAAACCGCTGACCGCGGCTTCGCTGGCGATCTGGCTGATGGTGCTGCTACTGATGCCGTCGGCCAGCGCAATGGCGATGCCTTTGCCGCTCAGTTGCGGTTCGTTGGGGATGTAAGCGCCGTGGAAATCCTGGTTGATCTCCTTGCGGCCCTTGTCGGAATGCTGGCCGATGGCGACTTTCAGTTGGCTGGGCATGGCAGTTGGCTGGGCATGGCGCCTCGATGCGGACATTCGTAGGCTGGGCTGAGCTCCGCGAAGCCCAGCAAATAGATTTTGTTGGGCTTCGTTCCTCAGCGCCAACCTACGATGCGGAGCGACTTGGAGTCCATTGCCATTCTCGGACAGCCACTTAGGCTGCCCGTGGCTCTTAGGTCAGTATGCGCTTGGGCGCGGTCTTGACATGGGTGGTGTAGAGGGTCAGGCCGGTGAATGCCAGGCCGCCGACCAGGTTGCCCAGGGCGGTGGGGACTTCGTTCCAGAGCATATAGTCCATCACCGAGAAGTCGCCCCCCATGATCATCGCCGCCGGGAACAGGAACATGTTCACCACCGAGTGCTCGAAGCCCATGAAGAAGAACAGCATGATCGGCATCCACATGGCGATGGCCTTGCCGCTCACCGAGGTGGAGATCATCGCGCCGACCACACCCATGGACACCATCCAGTTGCACAGCATGCCGCGCAGGAAGATGGTGAACCAGCCGGCTGCGCCGAACTCGGCGTAACCCAGGGTACGCGCCTCACCGATGCCAGAGAGCTTCTCGCCGACCGCGCCCGGTTCCGTGGAAAAGCCCATGGTGAAGACGAAGGCCATCATGAAAGCCACGGTCAGCGCGCCACCGAAGTTGCCGACGAACACCAGCCCCCAGTTGCGCAGCACGCCGTTGACGGTCACGCCCGGGCGTTTGTCCAGCAGCGCCAGCGGCGTGAGGACGAACACCCCGGTGAGCAGGTCGAAGCCCATCAGGTAGAGCATGATGAAACCGACCGGGAACATCACCGCGCCGAGCAGCGGCGAGCCGCTCTGTACGGTAACGGTCACGGCGAATACCGCCGCCAGGGCCAGGATGGCGCCGGCCATAAAGGCGCGGATCAGGGTGTCGCGGGTGGACATGTAGATCTTGGATTCGCCGGCGTCGACCATTTTGGTGACGAATTCCGCGGGTACGAGATAGGACATTGCGTCGATTCCTGACAGTGGACTTTAGAAGAGACAGCTACCGTAGGAGCGGCCTTGGCCGCGAAAAAGCTCGCGGCCAAAACAGCTCTCATCAAACTAAAAATAACTTGTTGTTTTAAATGCAAAAATCAAACTTGCAGTCTTGTAGGAGCCAGCTTGCTGGCGATCTTTGCAGGTCAAAAGCATCGCCAGCAAGAACTAGGCGTCCCCCTGGCTCCTACAGTGTTTGCTGCGCGACAGCGCTCCGTCGAAGACGGCGGGCAATCGCCCACGGAACAAGCGAACGGGGCTCAGTCGAGGCCAATCTCCACCGCATCGCCATTGAGCCGCACCGGCCAGACGCGCAACTGCTGCTCGGGGTATTCCAGGCAACTGCCGTCTGCCAGGCGGAAGTGCTGCTTGTACAGCGGCGAAGCGATCACCAGATCGCCCTTGAGCTGGCCGACGATGCCGCGGCCGATAACGTTGGCGCCGGACTTGGGATCGCGGTTGTCGATGGCAAAGACCTGTTCGCCCTCGGCGGTATGCGGCAGCTGGAACAGTG
>CBIHQF010000225.1:0-6552 GCA_966211665.1 uncultured Pseudomonas sp.
AATCTGCGAATTGATCCCCACCACCTCGCCCGCCAGGTTGAACAGCGGCCCGCCGGAATTACCCGGATTGATCGCCACATCGGTCTGGATAAAAGGCACATAGCTCTCATTCGGCAAACTGCGCCCAGTGGCGCTGACGATACCTGCCGTTACCGAATGGTCGAAACCAAATGGCGAGCCGATCGCCAGCACCCATTCGCCCACCTTTAAATCTTCCGATTTACCCAACTTGACCGTAGGCAACCCCTTGCCCTCGATCTTCAACAGCGCCACGTCGCTGCGCGGGTCACTGCCTATGAGCTTGGCTTCCAGCTCACTGCGGTCGGGCAAGCGCACGATGATCTCATCGGCATCGGCGACCACATGGTTATTGGTCAGTACATAGCCATCTTCCGAGATGATGAAACCGGACCCCAGCGATTGCGCCTCGCGCTGGCGACCACCGCCCGGGTTACCCGGAACCTGAGGAATACTGCGCTCGAAGAACTCGCGAAATATCGGCGGCAGGCCTTCCAGATCCGGGATATTCAGCTGACCGCTACCGGATACCGCGCGCTCCGGCATTTTCTGACGCGTACTGATATTCACCACGGCAGGCGACGCCTGCTCGACCAGCCCGGTAAAGTCCGGCAACTGCGCATGAACGGTAGCCGCCACACCCAATAGCAGAATTGCTAGCAACGTGGAAAAAGATCGTTTCAGACTAGGCATCGACATTACTGCTCCCCATTGTAGAACAAGCAAAAACTTATAACGCAGCTGCGGCGCCGACCGCCAATAAGGCCCGTAAAACGACGGGCTGCAATGCAGGATCATCGGCAACACTGGCACTGTGCCGACGCACCAAGAGCCAGGCGGCGAGAAAACCCGAGAAAGCACAGACAATGACCAACGGTTCCCCCAAGGTCAACCAGTGCGCCAACAATGCAGCCGCGAACAGGCCGAGCAGAGGAACCAGGTAGACCAATAGCGAACCACGCACCAGCAGGTCTTCGCGAACACCGATCACCACCGCATCACCAACGCTCAGATGCAAATCGCATAACGCCCGCACATGACCTCGCCGCCCCTCGACCCCCAATTTATCGAGCAAGCCCTGACCGCACCCGGCATTGGCGGAGCAACTGGAGCAAGTACTTTTACGCAACGTTTCGACCCAGACCGCGCCCTTCTCGAGTGCGACGACCCGCCCCTGCTCTTCGATCATGGAGAGACCTGCGTACCTGCCGAGCGCATGGACAGGGCAACACGCTCAGCGGTTCCCAATGGTATTTCCCCCACCACAGTCACCATTACGTCCCCATCGGACGTGGATAGACGACGCGAGACGGCTACCGTAGGCCCCAACTGACTGCGCGCATCCTCCACCAGAGCGCCACGCAAGGGCTCCAGGAACACGGAAAAACGCGCCATGCCGTCGCCATAGACCAAACCGGAGACCAACTCATCGGAAGCGGGACTGCGCCGTTCGATGACGGCGCTCAAGGTAAAACCGGGGGGTAGCCAATCGGAATGCCAAGCGGTCTCGGCTTTCTCTTGCACCGGGGCCACCGGCAACGGCTCGCAGCCGGCGGTGGGTTGCAATGACTCGGTGGTCGGAACGGTCTCGGTATCCAACTGAGTGAACTGAAAGCGCTCGAGCAACTGCCCCTTATCGTTCAACAGCAGCGATTTCAATGGTAAACCGCTCTGTTGATCCAAATGCAACTCAATTCCATAACGATGCTGGTCGCGAGGCAACAACGCCAGCACCACGGTTTGACGACCCGCCACTCGGGATTCGCCGATCATGCGCAGGTCATACCACTCCGCTAGCTGCTCGACATTCAACTCATGCGTTGGCCATACCTGCCCATTGACCAACTGATCGACCAAGGCGCCGCTAACGCATTTTACCTGGCCATTGACACGCACGATTTCCTGAGCGGAACCATCGAGCTGCAAAAAACGCTCATGCGTACCGCCCCCTTCCTCGACCCGATGACGAACACTATGGGTAGAGAAACTACCGTTGCGCTCGTATACGAAAGTGCCTTGAAAGCTTTGCTGGCGTTCCGCATCGGCTAGACGCTGCAACCAATCTTGTGCACTGGCAGCATGAGCCGGGATCGTCAACCAACTACCAAGCAGGAAAGTGATAAAGGATATAAAGCAGCGCATGCGCCTCCTACTGGCCTTCCATACTTGCCGCGCGGGCATAAGGCAATGCGCTTTCAGCGCCGTTCATCGCAGCTTGCTGCGCATGCTGCCGCAGATAGGCAGGCAATCGCCGCTCATGCCAACCCGCCTCGGACTGTGCAGCGGATGCTGTAGCACCGCTCTTTTCACGCTCGGAATTAAAGCCAGCCAACATTGCCGGCCCCTGCAACTGCGGAGTTACCAAGCTTGGAGCCAAAGGCTGCTGAGCCATTTGCGCACCGGAAATCTCATTCTGGTTATACAAACGCACACCGGCCAACACGGCTACCGTAACCGAAGCAGCGACAGCCAAACGTCCGAGCGTTCGCCATGGGCCAGCAACAGGCTTTTCTGCAATGGGGGCGGCTTCGTCCTGCAGCGCAGCGGATACCGCCGCGGCGATATCCAGGCGGGGCTCGAGCAAATCTTTATGCATGGCCGCTCGGGCAAGTTGGTAGCGCGCCCAAGTGGAACGCACCTCGGGCGCATCGCTCGCACTGAGCACACGCCGCAACTCCAACTCACCCGCCTCGTTATCCATAACCGCGGACAGCGACTCCTGTAGGGTTTCACGACTCATGACGATTCCTCTCTCGGCTTACACCGCTGCCTTAGGCTTCCTGCAATAAAGGCTGCAGGGACTTATCAATGGCTTCGCGCGCTCTAAAAATTCGTGATCGCACGGTACCAACCGGACATTGCATGACACTCGCGATGTCTTCATAGCTAAGACCATCAAACTCACGCAAGGTTAGCGCCGTACGCAAATCTTCTGGCAACTGCTCGATGGTGCGATGCACAGTGGCTTCGATCTCATCTCGCAGCAATGTGCGCTCTGGCGATTCGATATCTTTGAGAGCATGGTTGCCATCATAGAACTCCGCATCGTCGGTACTCACATCGCTATCAGGGGGCCGTCGACCGCGCGACACCAGATAGTTTTTTGCCGTATTTATCGCAATGCGATACAGCCACGTATAAAAAGCACTGTCGCCGCGAAAATTACCTAACGCCCGATATGCCTTAACGAATGCTTCCTGCGCCACATCCTGTGCTTCATGGGTGTCGTGCACAAAACGCACGATCAACCCCAGAATTTTATGCTGGTATTTCAGCACGAGCAGATCGAAAGCACGCTTATCGCCACGCTGCACGCGCTCGACCAGTTGCTGATCCTCTTCCTGGGTTAACATGAACACTCCTCATAGGGTTCGGAGGGGTGCCGCATAAACCAGTCAGACCACCTGCTCAAATAGACTAGGACACTGCGCAAAAGTTCTCCCCTCCAAACATGTTTCCTGCAGATAACGTCCAGCCCTGCGCGGATATTGCAACAACGAACTGAACCCCTGCTGTGCGAATAGGTTCAAATTATCGACCTCCCCCTCTCGACACCGCCCCCCGAGACGCGAACCGTGCCGCACCTCGATGCATTCACAAAAACTCGCCAGGCAAGAGTTGATAGAACTCGAAATGCTAATAAAGTTCCCGAGTACCACGATAGGACATTAACCCGCTATTGTGCAGACCGCCCCCTCTATATACTAGGGCCGTCTCTCAGCGGATTCGGACATGAGTCAACACTATCAACACGACGTATTGGTCATAGGCAGCGGCGCTGCCGGCTTGACCCTGGCCTTGACCCTACCCGGACACTTGCGCATTGCCGTGCTGAGCAAGGGTAGTCTGTCCCATGGTTCGACATACTGGGCCCAAGGCGGCGTGGCGGCAGTGCTGGACGATACCGACACGGTCGAATCCCATGTAGAAGACACGCTCAACGCAGGTGGCGGCCTATGCCGTGAAGACGCCGTGCGCTTTACCGTAGAACATAGTCGTGAAGCGATTCAATGGCTGATCGACCAAGGGGTGCCTTTTACCCGCGACGATCAAACCGCCCGTGAAGATGGCGGCTTCGAGTTCCACCTCACCCGCGAAGGCGGCCACAGCCACAGGCGCATCATCCACGCCGCCGACGCCACCGGCGCCGCGATTTTCAATACGCTGCTCGAACAAGCCAGATTGCGCAACAACATCGAGTTATTGGAACAACGCGTCGCCGTCGATCTGATCACCGAGCGCAAGCTGGGTCAAGAGGGCCAGCGTTGCCTGGGCGCCTATGTGCTCAACCGGCTCAGCGGCGAAGTCGATACCCTGCGGGCGCGCTTCGTCATTCTGGCCACCGGCGGCGCGGCCAAGGTCTATCTCTACACCAGCAACCCCGACGGCGCATGCGGCGACGGTATCGCCATGGCCTGGCGTGCCGGTTGTCGCGTGGGCAACCTGGAGTTCAACCAGTTCCACCCGACCTGCCTCTACCATCCGCAAGCCAAGAGCTTCCTGGTGACCGAAGCACTGCGCGGTGAAGGCGCACTGCTCAAGCTGCCTAACGGCGAGCGCTTCATGCAGCGCTTCGACGAGCGCGCCGAACTGGCGCCACGCGATATAGTCGCGCGCGCCATCGACCATGAGATGAAACGTCTGGGGGCGGACTGCGTATTCCTCGATATCAGCCATAAGCCGGCCGACTTCATAAAATCGCACTTCCCCACCGTTTACGAGCGCTGCCTGGATTTCGGCATCGACATCACCCGCGAGCCGATTCCGGTAGTGCCCGCCGCGCACTACACCTGCGGCGGCGTAGTCGTCGACCAGCACGGACGTACCGACGTACCCGGCTTATACGCCATTGGCGAAACCAGCTTCACCGGCCTGCATGGCGCCAATCGCATGGCCAGCAACTCGTTGCTGGAGTGCTTCGTCTATGCCCGCGCGGCGGCGGCCGATATCGCTCAACAGCTGGACCAGGTCGCCATGCCGGCCAGCCTGCCGACCTGGGATACCAGCCAAGTCACGGACTCGGACGAGGACGTGATCATCGCGCACAACTGGGACGAACTTCGGCGTTTCATGTGGGACTATGTCGGTATCGTGCGCACCAACAAGCGTTTGCAGCGCGCCGAACACCGCGTGCGTCTATTGCTCGATGAAATTCATGAGTTCTACAGCAACTACAAGGTCAGCCGCGACCTGATCGAGTTGCGCA
Organism: uncultured Pseudomonas sp.; assembly: GCA_966211665.1. Taxonomy (GTDB): domain Bacteria; phylum Pseudomonadota; class Gammaproteobacteria; order Pseudomonadales; family Pseudomonadaceae; genus Aquipseudomonas. The sequence continues at coordinate 5,225 of CBIHQF010000225.1, forward strand.
ACCTGGCCCAGGTTGCCGAGCTGATGATCCATTCGGCCATGCAGCGCCATGAAAGCCGCGGCTTGCATTACACCCTGGATTATCCGGATCTGCTGCCGCAGGCGCGCGACACTATTCTGACCCCGCCCACCTACGGCGACTGAACTTCAGGCGCACGCGCAAGCGCCGATGCTGATCACGCGACAAGCTGTCCCGTGGGATGCACAAGGCGCGCACCCGCCACTGGCCGACCAAGCGAAAACGCAGCACCACGATCAGCGGTAGCGCCAGACTGTCCGGGTTTAGTTGAATCGCCTGCCAGCCGCTGGTCGCGCTGGCGACCTGCCAACCCTCGGCGCCATGGCGCAACGCGGTATAAGCCCCGGGAGTGCTGAGCAATAGATGCCGCGGCATGACCCAGCAAGCGTGACCAAGGCAGACAGCCATACCGAGCAGACGCGCCCACAGCGGGATATCCACCAGCCACAGGCCGAGCAACGCGAGAACCTGGACCAGCAGGTAAAGCGCCAGCAGCCGACGCGAAGGCCGCCACTGGCACTCGAAAATCTCACTTGGGCTGGACACGATCCAAAATCATGTTGACCATGCGCTTGAGGTCGGCGTCTTCTGGCTCGGAACGCTGCATGAACCAGCCGAACATGTCCTGATCCTCACATTCGAGCAACTTGCGATAACGTGCCTGGTCGTCGGCATCCAGGCTGGAATAAACCTCTTTGACGAAGGGCACCAAAAGCACGTCCAACTCCAGCATGCCGCGCCGGCTGTGCCAAAAAAGACGATTGAGTTCAACCGAGTCGACCATGGGGCTGCTCCTTGAATGAGGCGCGCAGTATAACGAGGAAAACAACCCGCTGTTGACCGCTACCGTCAATCTGCCGCGGACGAAAGCCACGTAATGCCAGATGGACGCAGCGGAGCGCTGACAAGCCTCAGGCCGCGCTCTATGATGGTGGTCCTGAATTTTAGCCAGCGATAACTCATCCCCCATGGCCGACACCGCATATTTCTGCCCCCTCAGCCACGAAGGCGTTCTTGCCGTTCAAGGCGCCGATGCCAGCAAGTTTCTCCAAGGCCAGCTGACCTGCAACCTCAATTATCTGAACGACAGCACCTCCAGCCTGGGTGCCCGCTGCACGCCGAAAGGACGCATGCTGTCGAGCTTTCGCATTCTTAGCCTGGGCGACGCTTATCTGTTGGCGATGAGCCGTGACTTGATCGAGGCGCAGTTGGCCGACCTGCAAAAATATGCGGTGTTCAGCAAATCCAAGCTCAGCGACGCCAGCGACGCCTGGGCGCGCCTCGGTCTGAGCGGGGCGGACGCCGTTCTA
>CBIHQF010000226.1:0-6547 GCA_966211665.1 uncultured Pseudomonas sp.
TTCCGGCGCCGCCTGGATGCCGTCGATGGCCTGGCAATAACTGACGGGCAGGCAGGGGGCGCTGGCCACGTGCAGGCAGCGCTGCTGGTCCAGCAGCATGATAGAAACCAGCATGTGCGGGTTGAGACCCTGCAGGCGCCGGCTGATGTCATCGAGAATCTGTGTTAGCGGGCTGCGCGCCAGCAGCTTGTCGAGCACGGCGTTACGGGCGCCTTGCAGTTCTTGCTGTTGAAAGCCTTCATGGATATCGCGCAGGCTGCCGAGCAAGCTGTTGTCGGCCCGGCTGTGCGCCAGTTGCAGTTCGACCCGGCGAATCTGCCCCGGGCGGGTCAATAGGCGGTACTCGCCGCATAGGCTGCTTTGTGTGCCGCTGAGGATGGCGTCAATCCGTTCGGCCAACCGAGCGCCGTCCTCCTTATGGAAAAACTGCGCCAGTGGCCGACCCAGGCATTCATCGCCTGGATAACCGCTGAGCTGCTCCCAGGCCGGGTTGTAGAACGTCAGGTGGCCTCGGGTGTCGGCGAGGAAGATCACATCGCTCAGTTGTTCGACCATATCGCGGAAGCGCTCTTCGCTGGCGTGCAGTTCACGGTAGATCCGTTTTTGTTCGCTGAGGTCGATATCGATGCAATACAACTCCAACTGGTCGCGGGTATTGCGCAGCATCGAATGGCTGGAGAATACCCAGATCGGCTTGCCGTCCTTGCGTTGCAGCTGCACTTCGGCCGCCTGGATCGCCGGGCCGCCGAGCAACCAACTATTGATCGCCGCCACGACATGGGCGCGCCCCGCGTTCGGCACTATCAGTTCCTCCAGGCGTTTGCCCATGGCCTCCTGCATGCTGTAGCCATACAGCTGGGTGCTCGCCTGGTTCCAATAGATCACCCGGCGTTCGCGGTCGTAACCTTGCACGGCGATGCGCGGGGTGCGTTCGAAGAGCTGACGGAAGCGCTGTTCGCTCTCGCGCAACGCCGCTTCGTCGCGCTTCTGGTTGCTGATGTCCTGCACGGTGCCGAGGATCTGGCCACTGCTATCGACCTCTCCGCGCAGCAGCAACCAACTGCAATAGGGTTGTTGCGGCTGGTGGAGGCGGGCGCTGATCAATAGCGGTTGCCGCTCTTCGAACAAGGCTTGTAAGGCGCGCTGCACGGCTTGACGTTCGGCCGGGTGCAGCCAGGCGAGCAACTGCTCCGCGCTGCTGACCCCATCCTCCGGGGGGCGCGCCAATAGCCGCAGGGCCTCTTCGCTCCAGTGCAGACGTCCGTCGTATTGCCAGTAGCCCAGGCCGGCCGTGTGCTGGGTTTGTTGCAGCAGGCGGGTATTGCTGCCCAGTTCTTCGAGCAGGCGCCCTTGCGCGCGGCGGTCGCGGTAACTGAGGAGGAATATCAACAGGCTACTGAGCAGAATGAACAACAGGCCTTTCAGCGTTTGCAGGTTGCTGACTTGCTCGCTGTCGGTGACCAAAGCATTCAGCAGGTAGTCGCTACCCAGTATCCAGGCGCTGCTGAACAGGGCATAGACGCCGGCCACGCGTAACGGGCTTAGAAGTTCGGGTCGCATTCAGGAGGCCTGTCGACTGCTGAGGAGGGCGCGCCGTATAGGCCGCTCGCCATGAATGTGAAGAGTCTAGCCCCTGGTTGATCAATTGCCCGTCGCTTGGCGGCTGCTGCCGGTGCTGCTAGAGTCGCGGCCATGAACCGGACTCGCCCTAACCGTCCATTACTGGCCTGGATGCTGTACTTCAGCGTGCTGTTCAGCGCGCTCGCTTGCAGCATCGGCCATGGTCAGATGGCCGGTTTGCAGCTCAGCGGCATCGACGGGCTCTACTGTTCGGCGGGCGGTAGCGGGCCGATAGGCGAGGGGGCCGGTTTCGACGCGACGGCGGGCAGCCCCGTCAGTGGCTTCGGTTGTTCGCTCTGTTCCAGTTTTGCCGGTTTGGCCTTCGCCGCCTTCTTCACATTGCTCGGCTTGCTGGCGCTGCGTCAGATCAGGTTCGACCCTGCGCTTCTTCCTGCGGCCAGGGCGGTCCGCTACCTCTGGGCCTCGGCCAACCCGCGCGCCTCTCCATTCTTCGCTTGAGTCCTCGACTACCGATCGCCGAACGGCGCGACGTGTTGCGCATATGCGTGCTCAGGCCTGCCGTTCGGAATATTCCCGATTCCGGAGGTTCGCCATGCTGTTGAAGAAAACCCTGCTGTTGGCTGTGCTACTGAGTCCGAGCCTGTTGGCCTCGGCCCATGAATATGAGGCTGGAGCGCTACGTATCGCACATCCCTGGTCGCGGGAGATGCCGCCGGTGGCGCCGGCCGCCGCGGCCTATTTCGTTGTGCATAACCAGGGCTCGGCAGCGGATCGCCTGCTCGAGGTGCAGACCCCGGCCGCCGATAAAGCGGAATTCCACGAGCATGTGCATGTCGGCGATGGGGTGATGAAGATGCAGCAGGTGCAGGCCGTGGCAATACCCGCCGGCGGCACCGTCCGCTTCGAGCCAATGGGTTACCACGTGATGCTGTTCGGCGTGAAGCAACAGGCCAAAGATGGCGAGCGCTTCCCGCTGACGCTGACGTTCGAAAAGGCCGGGGTAGTCGAGTTGGAGGTGGCGGTGCAAAAAGAGTCGTCGACCGACGAGCATGCTCACTAGCGCTGAGCGGTCGCCGTTGTAGCCCGGATGAAATCCGGGGAGCGATATCCGGCATTAAATTGCTCCCAGATTCCATCCGAGCTACACAAGCGGCTAGGCCTTGGGCGTGAGCGCAGGCCGGCAGCTTAGTCGATACCGAGCTTTTTCAGACGGTAACGCATCGAGCGAAAGGTCAGGCCCAGGCGCTGCGCCGCCGCGGTGCGGTTCCAGCGGGTTTCTTCGAGCGCTTGCATGATCAATTTGCGCTCGATGTTCTCCAGGTAATCCTCCAGGTCGTCGATCTGCGCCAGATTGGCTTCGCCGTTCTCCGTCGGGCCGCAGCTGTCGGCCAGGCGCAGGTCGCTGGCATTGATCCGGTCGTCTTCGCACAGCGTGTAGGCGCGTTCGAGCATGTTTTCCAGCTCGCGCACGTTGCCGGGGAAGCGATAACTTTTGAGTTTTTCCAGGGCATCGGGGTCGAGCTTGGCCGGCATCAGGCCCGGGCCTTCGGCCAGGCGCTTGAGCATCGCTTCGGCGAGCAGGCCGATATCCTCGCGGCGTTCGCGCAGGGACGGAACGCGTAATTCGATGACGTTGAGGCGGTAGTACAGGTCCTGGCGGAAGCGCCCGGCCGCGACCTCGGCGGCCAGATCCTTGTGGGTCGCGCAGAGGATGCGCACATCCACCACGTTCTCCTGTTGCCCGCCGACCGCGCGCACGGCTTTCTCCTGGATCGCCCGCAGCAGCTTGACCTGCATCGGCAGCGGTAGATCGGCCACTTCGTCGAGGAACAGGGTGCCGCCGTTGGCCGCCTGGAACAGGCCCTGTTTGTCCTCGATGGCGCCGGTGAAACTGCCGCGTTTATGGCCGAAGAATTCGCTTTCCATCAGCTCGGTGGGAATCGCGCCGCAGTTGACCGGTACGAACATTTGCTCGCTACGCGGACCCTGGTCGTGGATCAGGCGCGCCACCAACTCCTTGCCGCTGCCGGATTCGCCGCTGATATACACCGGCGCCTGGCTGCGTGCGAGTTTGTGGATCTGTTTGCGCAGCGCGCGCATAGGCGGCGACTCGCCGAGCAGGCGGCTGTCCATCGGGGTGTCGTCGGTGCTGGCGGTATGCAGACGCAATGCTGAATTGACCAGCTCGCGCAGGCGGGTGAGATCGACCGGTTTGGTGAGAAAGTCGAAAGCCCCGGCCTTGAGCGCGTTGATCGCGGTATCCAGGCTGCCGTAGGCGGTGATCATCGCCACCGGCACCTGCGGATGGCGCTGCAGGATGTGTTGCACCAAATCCATGCCGGTACCATCGGGCAGGCGCATATCGGTCAGGCACAGGTCGAACGGCTCTTTGGCCAGCCACTCGCGCGCTTCCTTGACGTTGCGCGCGCTGCGGGTGTCGAGCTTCATGCGCCCCAGGGTGATTTCCAGGAGTTCGCGGATATCGGGCTCGTCGTCGACGATCAGGGCTCTCTGGCGGGTCATGGTCAACTCAGTTTGCGCGGGTGGGCGAAGGTGATGCGGAAGCAGCTGCCGCCGCCTTCGCGAGGTTTATAGTCGAGGTGGGCCTGGTTGCTCTCGCACAGCTCGCGGGAGATATACAGGCCCAGGCCGGTGCCCTGGTTTTCCGTGGTGTAGAACGGCTCGAAGATGTGCTGCAACTGCTCTGGCGCCACGCCGGGACCGTTGTCCTGCACCTCCAATACCGGCAGGTCGCTTTCCGGGTCTCGGAACAAGGTTAGCCATACTTGGCCGAGTTGGTGTTTTTGCGCGCTGTAGCGCATGCCGTTCTGCACCAGGTTGGTCAGTACCTGGGTCAGTTGATGGGGGTCCATACGCGTTTGAATGGTGCCGCCGCGGGTTTCCAGGTGCAGCATCTGTTCGGCCGGCGCCGAGGCGCGGAATTCGCTGGCGAAGCGGTGCAGCCAGTATTTCAGGTCCAGTAGCTGCGGTTCGGCTTGGCGCCGGCGCGAGAGTTGCAGCACGTTCTCGATCACCAGGTTCATTCGCCGCGAATGGTCCTGAATGATCTGCGCCAGGCGCTGGTCGGGGCCTTGGAGGTCGTCCGATTCCTGTAGCAATTGCGCGGCATGGCTGATCGCCCCGAGCGGGTTGCGGATTTCGTGGGCGATGCCGGCCGTCAGGCGCCCCAGGGAGGCGAGCTTCAATTGCTGCGCCTGTTGGGCGATTTGCGAGATGTTATCGAGAAATACCAGGCAGTGACGCTGTTCGCCGCGCTGCAGGCTCATGAAGCTCGGTTGCAGCACCGGGCCTTCGGGATAGGCCTGCAAGCTCGCTGGGCGGCGGGTCGGGTTGTGCTGCCACTGTTGCAGGCGTTTGACCAACTCCGGGCAGTGTGGGTCGAGGATCTTGCCGGTCAGGTGTTCACGACCGAGCAGGTAGGCGGTGCTTTCGTTGGTCAAGAGCACGCGCCGCGACTCGTCGAGCACCAGGATGCCGGTGCGCATGCGCTGCAGAATCACCGCGTTCAAGGCTTCCAGATTGGCGACATCGGTGGCGCGTTGTTCGGCCAGGCTCTCGCTGACCTGTAGGCGCCGGGTCAACGCCTGCACCGCCAGCGCGGCGGCGAAGCACAGCGCGCCCAGCGCACCCGCCTGCACATACTGGGCAATCGCGGCCGGTCGACTCAGGCTGAGATAGAAGGTCAGGTAGATCAGGCCGATGGCCGCGACCGCGGCGATCAGCAGGCCGATGCGCCCACGCAGGAGGAAATTGGCGATCGCCACCGCGACTATCAGCAGGTTGCCGATACCGCTCGGCGTGCCCCCGGCGGCATAGAACAGCGCCGACAGCAGCACCACATCGATCAGGGCCAGGCTGAATACCTGAAACAGGCGCTGCGGGCGCTGTACCAGCACGCCGAGCACGGTATTCAGAATCAGGTACAGCCAGCTGCCGTTGTAAAACAGTTCAGGTTGCGCCAGGTCCAGCAACTCATCGTGCAGGTTGCTGGAAATCAGCAGCACCAAGAGCAGTCCGATGATCAGCCGGTACAGGTGATAGAGGCGCAGGATGCGCTGGCCCTTGACCCCTTCGAGCACGAGCTTTCCGCTACTCACTGCGCTTTGGTGCCTTGCTCGAGATGCGCCTGGCTGCAGTACCAGTTGTCGCCCTGAACGAGCGCGCGTGCGCGCGGTACATGCACGCCGCAGTGTGCGCAGCGCACCATGGGCGCGGGATCTGCGTTGGTGTCGTCGCGGCGGCGGGCCGGCGCGGCTAAGCGGCGCCAGAGCCAGACGGCGGCCGCGATAATGGCAAGCAACAACAGCAGGCGGAACAGGCCCATAGCGCTCTCTTGTCGATAAATACGGGATGCGGAGGTTAGCGCAGTTTATCCAAGGAATAACCAGCAGCACAGCGGCTAAGCGGCATGCTGTGCGTTGTGTCCCTCTATGGGTGTCTAGCTGGCCGAGATATAAAGCCTGCGCGGGCATGTGTCGCCCATTAATTTGGTTCTTCGCGGAATTTCGGGGGAAGTGCCGATTGACACCGGACTGGCAATTTTGTGTGTCGGTCAATGGCTTGGCATGGCCCATTAACGCGTGTGCTGAACGTTATCGAATTTGGTGGCGTCTGTTTTTGCTTTTGCTCTTAGGCTGCGGTCGCACAGGCGACGTCCAAGTCCCCTTCAGGAGGCCGAGTGGAATCACCGCGTAAGGGGTTGAGCGACATGGATGTCGCGAGAGCCCCGATGGGCCAGGGATGGCCCTTCGGGGCGTACCCCTGGAGCGGTGATGGAAGGAGGGAACCCCGGCGTAGCCGGGGCCGGATGTCGGGGTGCTCTTCTCTTTGGTTACTTTCTCTTGGGCAAGCAAGAGCTACGTAGCGCAGCGAAGTAACAGCCGCAGGCTGGCCCAAGGGGTGAGCGCAGCGAATCAAGTGACTCGCCCGTGAGGGGCGAAACCAG
>CBIHQF010000227.1:0-6535 GCA_966211665.1 uncultured Pseudomonas sp.
GGGGGGGGCTGGGCGATGGGGTGGCGGTCGCCCGGGCCGGCGGGGGTTGCCCGGGGGTGGGTGGGGGCTTTGATTTCGCGCTGCCCCAACCACCCACGGCCGGTGCCGGGCTCGCCCATGACGAATACGTTGTAACCGGGACGCGGCATGGCCACGCCGAACTGCAAGGCCTCGACCGCGCGCTCCTGACCGAGCACACCACGGAAGGGCTCCAGGTCATCGGTGCTGGCGAAGTTGAACTGTTCCGGGGAGAAAGGGCGGGTTAAAGCTTCGGGCGCCAGCCGCAGGTGGGCAGCAACGGAGTCGGGCATTGGTAATCCTTAAAACGGGGGGCTGGAGAAATCATGGCCGCATCGGCCGGCATCCACAAGCCGTATGCTTGATCCGGGGCAACGGTAAGCCCGCTTATTCACTCTAAGCTGTGGTGCAACCATCAGGAAACCGAGCCATGAGTCTTTTCCAGGAGGTCGCAGTTCTGCTGACCTTGTCCGCCCTGCTCGGCGGTATCGCCGTAAAACTGCGCCAACCACTGATCATCGCCTACATCCTGGTAGGCATACTGGCCGGCCCCGCCGTGCTGGGCTTGAGCAGCGCCAAGCAACCGCTCGATCTGTTGGCGGAAATCGGCATTACGGTGCTGCTGTTCGTGGTCGGCCTGAAACTCGACATGCGCCTGGTGCGGACCCTCGGTCCGGTCGCCCTGGCCACCGGCCTGGGTCAACTGACGTTCACCATTCTGTTCGGCTTCCTGCTCTGCAAATTGCTCGGCCTCGAATCGCTGACGGCGATCTATGTGGCCGTGGCGCTGACGTTCTCCAGCACCATCATCATCGTTAAGCTGCTCTCCGACAAAGGCGAGATCGACTCTTTGCACGGGCGTATCGCCATGGGTTTCCTGATCGTGCAGGACATTGCAGTGGTTCTGGCCATGCTCGGCCTCAATTTCTATCAGCAAAGCAACGGCGGACAACAGGGCCTGCAGCCACTGACGCTGGTTGGCGCGCTGCTGGGTAGCCTGGCGGCGCTCTATATGCTGATGCGCTTCGTCCTGCCGCGCCTGCTCACGGCCATGGCGCGCTCGCCCGAGCTGCTGATGCTGGTGGCGATCGCCTGGGGTACCCTGCTCGCCGCTGGCGCCGAAGCGCTGGGGGTGTCCAAGGAGATCGGTGCCTTTCTCGCAGGTTTCTCTTTGGCCTCGACGCCGCTGCGCGATGCAGTGGCCAGCCGCCTGACCAGCCTGCGCGATTTCCTCCTGCTGTTTTTCTTTCTGCACCTGGGTAGCCAGCTGGACTTCGGCCATATCCAGGGTCAGGTCGGCAGCGCTCTGCTACTGTCGTTGTTCGTGCTGATCGGCAATCCCTTGATCGTCATGGCGATCATGGGTTGGATGGGTTATCGCAAACGCACCGGTTTCATGGCTGGGCTGACGGTCGCGCAGATCAGCGAGTTCTCGCTCATCTTCGTCGCCATGGGTATAGGACTTGGCCATATCGGCCAGAACGCCCTGGGCCTGACCACTCTGGTCGGGCTGATCACCATCACCCTGTCCACCTATATGATCCTCCACGCGCAGCCGCTATTCGCGCGCTTGTCGCCCTGGCTCGAGCTATTCGAGCGCAGGGTCGCCCATCGCGAAAACGCCGACGATAACGCCCTGCCCCATGCCCAGCCGGACGTCATCGTCTACGGCATGGGCCGCTATGGGCGACAATTGGCCAGACAAATCGAACAGGCGAAACTGCGCGTACTCGGCGTCGATTTCGACCCCGAGGCCCTGGCACAGGCCCGCGAGGACGGGCTCAATGCCTGCTACGGCGATGCCGAAGATATCGACTTCCTGGCGCACATGCCCTTACAACGAACACGCTTGCTGGTCAGCACCATTCCGCAGCGCGACGTCAATGCGATTCTGCTACGGGCGCTGCGTAGTCAATCTTTCGACGGGCAGGTTACCCTCAGCGCCTTCCATGACGCCGACGCCGATGCCTTGCATCACGCCGGCGCGGCCAGCGTGTTGCGGCCCTACACCGACGCCGCCGAGTCCGCCGCACGGAGACTGTTGCAGGATATGGCCTGCTAGCGCTGTGAGGGGCTATCGGCGCATGCCGCGCAAAAACTGGCGGCAGGCAACGCCTGCAAGCGCGCGGGCTCGATCGGCCGGGGGCATTTCAAGCAGATGCCGTAACGCCCCTCGGCCAGGCGCAGCTTGGCCAGGCCGACTTGATTCATCCCCTCCTCGGCCTCGGCCAGCAAGACGTTGAGCACTTCATCGTTCTGCCGCTGCTGGGCTTGCTCGATGGCTTCCACCGGCTCGCTGCGCTGCATATCGCGGCGAATCGCCTCAGCGCGCTCGCGGTATTCGTTGTACAAGGCATCCAATGCGGCTTGCGGATCGAAATCGGTCATGGCGGTTCTCCCGGGAAAGGACAGTCTACGCAGTGTGAGCGCACAGCGACGGCGGGCCTTGACCTTGATCAGTGAATCGACCGCCGTCGATATACGGCTCGGCCTACAGCGCCTGCCGCAACGCCTGGCAGTCTGCGGCGAAGTGATCGACCAGCTCCGGCCAGGGGTTTTCCGCGAGGTTGACCAATACGCTGTAAGCCCCCGCCGCCCGCGCGCACTCCAGGTCATATCGATAATCGCCGACCATCACCAGTTCAGTCGGCGCCACCCGCCAGCGCTCGGCCAAGTGCAACAGGCCGCCCGGATGGGGTTTCGGCGGCGCCTCGTCGCGCCCGAGCACATCGGCACTGGCGAAAGACTCGCCCAGGCCGATCGCCTGCAGGGTCAGCAAGGCCAGCGAGTGGGCGTTGCGGGTGAGGATGCCGAGCTGGCAACCGCGCGCCCGCAGCTCGCGCACCAGTTCGACGGCGCCCGGCGCCGGCTGTGCGGCAAGGGCCAGCTCGCGCTCGTGGTCCAGCAGCCAGGCGTGTTTGGCCGCCGCCACCTCGGCGGGCAAGGCGGCGAGGTAATGCAGGATGTCGTCGCCCGGAGGAATTTCCAGCGCGCGCTTGATCGCCTCGAAGTCATGCACGGCGAGGGTCAGGGTGCCGTCCATGTCGAACACCCAATGGCGCGCGGCACGCAATGTCATTTCCAATCCTCTCGGATTCGGGTCAGGCCTTCCTGGGCCACCGAGGCGACCAACTGGCCCTGGCGGTTGAAGATGCTGCCGCGGGAGAAGCCACGGGCGTTGCCGGCCCAGGGGCTGTCCATGGCGTAGAGCAGCCAGTCGTCCATGCGCAGATCGGCATGGAACCAGAGCGCGTGGTCGAGGCTGGCGACCTGCATGAACTTCTGGAACACCGATACGCCGTGGGGCTGCATCGAGGTGGTCAGCAGGTTGAAATCACTGGCATAGGCCAGCAGCAGTTTGTGCAGCTGCGGTTCGTCCGGCAGCGCGCCGGCGGCGCGGAACCAGACATACTTGACCGGGTCGCACGGCTCGGGGGCGAAGGGATTGATCCGCGTCACCGGGCGGATTTCGATGGGTTTTTCGCTGGTCGCGCGCTCGCGCATGCGCTCGGGAATCATCGCCTCGACCATACGCGCCAGCTCGGTTTCCGACTTCAGCTCCTCCGGCCCCGGCACCTCGGGCATGCTGTTCTGGTGATGGAAGCCGTCCTCGTCGAACTGGAACGAGGCGCTGCAGGTGAAGATCGGCTTGCCCTTCTGGATCGCCGTTACCCGCCGGGTGCTGAAGCTGCCGCCGTCGCGCACCCGGTCGACCTGATAGACCACCGGCAAACCGGCATCGCCGGGGCGCAGGAAGTAACCATGCATCGAGTGCACATGGCGCGCCGGATCGACCGTCTGGCTGGCCGCCGACACGCACTGACCGAGCACCTGACCGCCGAACAACTGGCGAAAGCCCAGGTCCTGGCTGACGCCGCGAAACAGGTTCTCTTCGATGGTTTCCAGGGTCAGCAGGGCGACCAATTCATTCAACACCTGACTCATGCATGCTCTCCAATAACCGCCAAGAAAGCGGCAAAACGTCATTCGGATAACCGCTCGTGCTCGACGGCGGTATGCGCTAATCGGCCGATTTTACCCGTTTCGCCTGCCCGGCGGGTTAGCCGCGTCGCCGCTCACTGTGCGGTCCGCCATTCGCTATGCCGCAGGCGGTACAGCACATGCCGGCGCAACGCATGGCCTGGCGCCAGCCTGGGATGGTCGAAGTCCTCGGCGGGGGCATGCTGCATGCCGATCGCCTGCATCACCCGCTGCGACGGCAGGTTATCCACCGCGGTGAAGGCCACGACCTGCTCCAGCCCGAGCCGCTCGAAGGCGCAGCGCAGGGCCGCACGCGCCGCTTCGCTGGCGAAGCCCTGGCCCCAGTGCGCGCGGGCCAGGCGCCAGGCGATTTCCACCGCAGGGCCGAAAGGCGCCTCGAAACCGACATGGCCGATGCCGGTGAAACCGATAAAGGCGCCATTGTCCTTGCGCTGCAAGGCCCACACGCCGAAGCCATGCTCGGCGAAATGCCCGCGAAAACGCCGGATCATCGCCGCCACGTCCTCGCGGCTGTAGGGCGCGGGGAAATAACGCATCACCTGCGGGTCCGCGCAGAGCGCCGCGAAGGGCTCCAGGTCCGCGGCGCGCCAGGCGCGCAGCTGCAGCCGCGCGCTGTGCAATTCAATCAAGTCAGCCATAGTCACTCCGCTTGAGCAGGGCCGGGCAGCCCCGCCATACTCGGGCGCCGCGCCGCCGGCGTGCCGCCTTCTCTCATCCGACGCTGCGCGCCACCTTGCTTCCGGAGGGAGAAGGAAACTTAGGATGGCCGCTACGCGATTTTTACTTATTGAGCCTTATTCTATGCGCCTGCCGCTGGTCTATCACGACGACTACAGTCCGCCCTTCCCCGCGACGCACCGCTTCCCCATGGAGAAGTTCCGCCTGCTGCGCGACCACCTGGTGGACAGCGGCCTGACCACGGATGCCGAACTGCTGCGCCCCGAACGCTGCCCCGAGGGTATTCTCGCCCTGAGCCACTGCCCGGCCTATATCGAACGCTTTCGCAGCGGCGCGCTGGCCCACGAGGAACAACGCCGCCTCGGCCTGCCCTGGAGCGAGGCCCTGGCCCGGCGTACCGTCCGCGCGATCGGCGGCTCGCTGCTGACCGCCGAACAGGCGCTCGAACACGGCCTGGCCTGCCACCTGGCCGGCGGCACCCACCACGCCCATTACGATCACCCGGCTGGGTTCTGCATCTTCAACGACCTGGCGGTGGTCAGCCAGTACCTGCTGCAAAGCGGCAAAGCCCAGCGCGTACTGATCTTCGACTGCGACGTGCACCAGGGCGACGGCACCGCCCGTCTGCTGGCCGATACCCCGGAGGCGATCACCGTCTCCCTGCACTGCGAAAGCAACTTCCCCGCGCGCAAGGCGCACAGCGATTGGGATATCCCCCTGCCCATGGGCATGGGCGACGTGGCCTATTTGCAGGTGGTGAATGACACGCTCAACTACCTGCTGCCGTTGTATCGACCGGATATTGTGCTCTACGACGCCGGCGTCGATGTCCACCGCGACGATGCCCTGGGCTACCTGAAATTGACCGACGCCGGCATCGCCGCCCGCGACCAAGCGGTACTCGAGCACTGCCTGGGCCGCGATATCCCGGTGGCCGGGCTGATCGGCGGCGGCTACGACAAGGACCGTTATCAGTTGGCCAGGCGTCACGGCATCCTCCATCACAGCGCACATAAGGTATGGCGCGAACGGGGACTGGGCTGAGCGCGGAACCCAGCCAGAGAAAAAACACCGAATGTATTAGGCATTTCAGCCCGCCTCCGATGCGGCGCTGCACAGCAACCTGGCCGGAGATTGGCATGCCATCGTTTATGGGGATCATCGAAACCGTGGGGCTGGCGATCGACGGGCTGGGGGTGCTGGCCATCGTCCTCGGGCTGGGGTGGGCGACGGTACGCTTCTTCACCTCGGGCCGGCAGGTGGAGGCGCCTTACAAGCGCTTCCGCCAGGATCTGGGCCGGGGAATTCTGCTCGGCCTGGAGTTTCTCGTCGCCGCCGACATCGTGCGAACCGTGGCCATGAATCCGACCCTCGACGATGTGCTGGTGCTCGGCTTGATCGTGCTGATCCGCACCTTCCTGAGCATTGCCCTGGAAGTAGAACTGGAGGGGCGCTGGCCCTGGCGGAAGACAGCCGACTGATCCGCCAGGGCGGCGAGCGTCGTTAGCAGGCCGTTGAAAAACGTAGGCGAGGCAGGCAAGACAAGGCAAAAACGGCCGAGGAAGCGGAATTTACTGGCTGTAAATGAGCATTCTGAGACCGTTTTTAACGCAGTATTGCCAACGCAGGTAGTTTTTCAACAGCCTGCTAGTCGTTGGCGGCACCGGGCGGCGTAACCTTGGTGCTGAGCGGCAGCCCCCTAGTATTGGCATAGAACACCAGGAGTTCGACGGGCTGCTCGGTGGTATAACCGCGATGCGGGATGCCCACGAGTTCGGCCAGGCTATCGCCGGCCTTCAACACGAGCTTGTCGGGGCTGTTGTGCTTCTCGACGAAC
>CBIHQF010000228.1:0-6531 GCA_966211665.1 uncultured Pseudomonas sp.
CCCGTCACCGACATAGATACCGGCATGGCTGACCTTACGCCCGCCGCTGGTCGCGAAAAATACCAGATCGCCGCTTCTCAACGCATCGCGCCCCACGCTCGGTGCACGCATGCCAATCAATTCGCTGGTCGAGCGCGGCAGGCTGATACCCGCGGCATCGCGGTAAACGAAGCCGATCAGGCCGCTGCAATCGAAGCCGCCGGCCGGGGTATTGCCGCCATAGCGATAAGGCGTACCGACCAGACCCAAGGCGCGAAACAGCACGTCTTCGGCACCGCCGCGATAGCCGCTATCGGAGGAATAAACGGGTGCTTGCGCGATGGGCGCACGCCCGGGGCTCGAGCAGGCGCCCAGCAACGCGAGGAGCAGCAGCAGGACAACAGGGGTCGTGACGGGCATGAGCGAGGCGATCCAGAGCCTGTGAATGGGCTCTACTCTGCCGGCTTGGCGGGCGCCGCGCAACCTTTGCGGTTAGGCGGCGAGCTAAGGCTGCCGGGGCGGCGACTCGCTCGGGGCCAGCGCCAAGGCGCGTTTGGCCTCGATAAAGGTGCGGTTCCAGTAGCGATCTTCCAAGCTATCGACGCGCACCCCACCGCTGCGGCTACTGGAGGAATGGATAAACTGGTTATCCCCCATATAGATACCGGCATGACTGACACGATTACGGCCATTGGTGCTGAAAAACAGCAGATCACCCGGTTCCAGCTCATCACGCTCGACCAGCGGCGCATCGATGTTGATCATGTCGCGGGACGAGCGCGGCAGTTGCATGCCCAGCTCTTCCTTGAACAAGTAACCGATAAACCCGCTGCAATCGAAACCCGACTTTACCGAACTGCCGCCATAACGGTAACGAGTGCCAACCAGCGACAAACCGTGAGATAGGATGCTTTCGGCAAGCTGCGGCAGTTTGTAGGATTTTTCTTCAGTGAAGTCGCCCAGGGCAGCTTCTTTGGCGTGTTCGTCGAACTCGGCAAGCTCTGTCGAGGAGAACACGGCGGACTGGGTTGCCGACTGCGGCTGTGGCGCATGGCCGGCGCAGGCGGCCAAAACCAGGGTAAGTGCAAGGGGCACGAGGGGTGCGAGGCGTTTGAGCATGGGCACGACCGTGTCTGGAAACTAAATAAGAGCGGCGACTATGCCTTGCATGACAGTCATTTGCAAATTCTATGGCCTTAGATGTGACGCAGTAGTTCCGGCAAAACATCTAAGGCCCGCCCCTGCAGGTGTACATCCACGACATCGCTCAGGTCGGTGCGCGTCGGATTGATTTCGGCGGTAAAGCCACCGGCCTGGCGGGTGCGCAGCACGGGTTCGATGATGTAGGGAAAACTCGAGCTGGTGCCGATGCTGATGACCGCCGCAAAGCCTTTGCGCAGCTCGGCGTAGAGCGTGCCAATAGCGCATTCGGGCAACATTTCCTCGAACAGCACCACGGGCGGGCGCAGAATGCCGCCACACTGCTGGCATGTGGGCGGCAGCGGCCGGCTCAGATGCTCGGCCAGCTCCGGGTCGACGGCGCCGCAGGACTGGCAATACAGCGGCGCCAACTCGCCATGGATCTCGATCAGACGCTCCGTCGGGCTGCCGGCGGCGCGGTGATAACCGTCGATATTCTGGGTCAGCAGCCAGCACTCGGGTTTGCGCCGCTGCAACTCGGCGATGGCCTGGTGTCCGGCGTTGGCCTGGGCACAGAGACAGGCTTTGCCCAGCTCGGCCAGGTACTTCCAGCACAATGCGGGATCGCGCCGCAGCATGCTGCCGGACAGCGCTGCCTCGATCGGCAAACCTTCGTCTGTATGACCGTTGTACAGGCCGCCCAGGCCGCGGTAGGTCGGCAGGCCGGAATCGGCCGAGAGACCGGCGCCGGTGATGATCAGGATACGCTCGGCCCGCGCGATGGCCTGAGCGACGCGGATGATGGCCTGTTCCATCGCACTCTCCTCGATCTCTCGCAGGGTGCGCCGTGCGCACCAGCAGGCTGTGCGTGGTTTATGGTGCGCACGGCGCCAGAGCCCCTCGTTTGCAGCACCCGCTGCTAATGATTGACCGTATGCGCCAGCATCACCGACAACTGACACAAGGGTCGGCCACTTTGTTCATGCCATTGATTGAACGCCGCCTGCACCGCGGCGCGGTCGCGCTGGCTGGTCGGCGCCTTGTCGATGATGTTCTGCGCCTTGAGCGCAGCGACCATGTCGTCGCTGGGGATAAAGGTATCCTTGCCGACCATGCGCAGAAAACGCGGCGCGGACAGGCCGCCGAGCTGGCTACCGTGCTTGGCCAGGTAGTGCCATAGGCCGACGATATCGGTCACCGGCCAATCGGCGATCAATGCACCGAAACCGCCCTTGTCCTTAGCCACATCGAGGATGAACTGGGCATTGCGCGGCACGCTTTTGAGTTTACCCAGGTGGCGGATGATGCGCGCATCCTGCATCAGGTTTTCCAGGCGCTCGGCGCCCATCAGCACGACTTTCTCCGGGTCGAAGCCGAAGAAAACGTCCTCGAAAGCCGGCCATTTGGCGTCGACCAGGCTATGTTTGAGACCGGCGCGGAAGATCCGCAGACTCAGCAGCGACAGGTAACGATCGTCGCTCAGAGCGCGCAGCTCGTCCGCAGTGCACGGCTGCGGCAGCCGCGCCTCCAGGGCCGCGGCCGAGCCGAAGCGATTCAGGCAGTATTCGTTAAGCCATTTGTAGTCGCGCATGGGCTGTCCTTACGGAAACTCTCGCAGATCATTTCGTGCCACGCTCGAGCGTGTGAGCAAGCATCGCGGCCAAGGCCGCTCCTACAGAGCGCTAAAGGTCAAAGGTTCATCACATTGACGAAGCGCGGCGTGGCGCTGTCGTCGATTTTCAGGCTCTGGAAATCGAACAGATTGCGGTCGGCCAACTGCGAGGGCACCACGTTCTGCAGGGCGCGGAACATGATTTCGGTGCGCCCCGGGGTTTTCCGCTCCCACTCCTGCAGCATCTCCTTGACCACCTGGCGTTGCAGGTTTTCCTGCGAGCCGCAAAGGTTGCAAGGGATGATCGGGAACTGCTTGAGCTGGCTGTAGGCCTCGATATCGGCCTCGCTGCAATAGGCCAGGGGGCGGATCACCACGTTGCGGCCGTCGTCGGCGCGCAGCTTGGGCGGCATGGCCTTGAGTGTGCCGCCATAGAACATATTGAGGAAAAAGGTCTCCAATATATCGTCGCGGTGATGTCCCAGGGCCATTTTGGTCGCGCCTATCTCGTCGGCGAAGGTATAGAGGGTGCCGCGGCGCAGACGCGAACAGAGCGAACAGGTGGTCTTGCCTTCCGGAATCAGTTCCTTGACCACCGAGTAGGTGTCCTTCTCGACGATGTGATAGGCCACGCCGATAGATTCCAGGTAAGCCGGCAGCACGTGTTCGGGGAAGCCCGGCTGCTTCTGGTCCATGTTCACCGCGACTATCTCGAACTTGATCGGTGCGACCTTTTGCAGGTGCAGCCGGACAGGCAGACCATGACCTTGTCGCCGTCCTCGATCATGTTGAAATCGGCGATGGCTTCGCCGGCCTGGCGACGCAGGCGTTTTTGCAATTTGTTCTGATTGACCGAGAGGCTGCCCATGGTGCGCTGAAATCCGGAGGCTTACGAAAGTGCGGCATTTTACGCAGAAAGCTCCGCGAGCCCTACCCTATTAAAACTGAAATGTTAGGCTCGACCGATGAACGACGAACTCTATCCTTATGACGATCTGGCGCAGCAGTTGCATCGCCTGCTGCGTGATGCGCCCGCCGGAATCAGCGAGTACCAGCTGATTCAACACCTTAAAGATCGCCACTGCACGCATATCCCCCACCTGCCGCTGACCGACAAGCTGGTGCTGTTCCGCACCCACTTCCTGGTGTTCAACGCGCTCTATCGCCTGCGCGACCAGTTGTTGGCCGAGCGAAGCGCCTTTCTCCAGATCAACCCCCTGTGCGTCCAGTTGCTGCCCTATCAGGTAGGCAGCAGCGAGGTCAGCGAACACGACCCGCTGCGCGACTATTACCTGGACATGAGCCAATTGAGCAGTACCGACGAACAGGACGTGGAGAAGCTGCTGGCCAGTTTCTGGACGCGGATGCAGGGCGGCGAGGAAAAGCGCGCGGCGCTGGAGCTGTTCGAACTGGTGGACGACGCACAAGCGCTCGATTTCAGCGTGATCAAGCACCGCTATCGCCAGTTGGTCAGCATCCATCACCCTGATCGGGGCGGCAGCACCACGCGCCTGCAATCGATCAATAAGGCGATGGAAATCCTGGAACGCTATTACGGGTGAGTTTGAGAGTCCAATTTGCTCTAAAACCACCCCTCCACTAGAAGAATCCCCACCTATACTGCGGCATAAGGTCGCATAAGTTCGGCCCAGTACCCGGCGGTGCTGTCCATGCGCGCCGGGCGCTTCGCTGGGGGGCGATCATTATAATAAATGGAGGTATTAGCATGATTCATCACGTTTTGGGGCTCTTCACCCACCCTGACCAGGAGTGGCAGGAAATCCGTGGCGAAGAAGAAAGCATCAGCCACATGTACCTCACCCATGTCTTGATTCTCGCGGCCATTCCCGCGCTCTCGGCTTTTATCGGCACCACCCAGGTGGGCTGGTCGATCGGCGACCGAACGCCGGTGATGCTGACCGAAGCCAGCGCCATGCAGATGACCGTCATGTCCTACCTGGCGATGCTCGCCGGCATCGCCGTGATGGGCGCCTTCATCCACTGGATGGCGCGCACCTACGACGCCAGCCCCAATCTGACCCAATGCGTGGTATTCGCGGCCTATACCGCCACCCCGTTGTTCATCGGCGGTCTGGCGGCGCTCTATCCCAACCTGTGGCTGGCCATGGCGGTAGGCACCGCGGCCATCTGTTACACGGTCTACCTGCTCTATGTCGGCATACCGACCTTTATGGGCATACCGCATGACGAAGGTTTCATGTTCTCCAGCTCGGTATTGGCGGTGGGTCTGGTGGTGCTGGTCGCCATGATCGCCTGCTCGGTGATTCTTTGGGGTTTTGGCGTAGGCCCGGTCTACACCAGTTGAGCATCAGTCGAACGTCAGTTAAGCATCAACTCAACAGGCCGCCTTCGGGCGGCCTTTTGCTGTCTGCCGCGCAACGGCCATAGCGGGCGCCCTACGATTACAGGGAACCGACGCCGGCATCCACCATTCAAAACTCCATCGTTTGCGTATCGCACGCCTGTACGGCAGATGGAGACTTCCCATGATTTCGCATTTTTTCGCCCTGCTGACCCGCCCAGAACACGCCTGGGTCGAGATAGGTCGCGAAGAGGCTGACAGTAACTCAGGCCATTTCGTCTATCTTCTGCTGTTCGCCCTGCTACCCGCCGTTTGCCTGTTCATCGGCACCCGTTTCGTCGGTTGGAGCCTGGTAGAAGACGAACGTATCCGCCTGGATTTCTCCAGCGCCTTGCAACTGAGCCTGTTGCTGTATCTGACCAGCCTCGCCGGCGTGTTCGTCATGGGCGGCTTTCTGCGCTGGATGTCGCGCACTTTCGAGGCCCAACCCACATACAACCAGTGCGTGGGTTTTATCGCCTATCTGTGTACGCCATTTTTCATCGCCGGGCTCGGTGCGCTCTATCCGACGCGCTGGGTGGCCATTGCGGTGCTGGTGCTGGCCGGGCTGTATGCCAGTTACCTACTGTATGTCGGCTTACCGAAATTCATGCATATCGACTATCGACAAGCCTTTCTCTACGCCGTCTCGGCCTGGGGCGTCGGCTTGCTGGTATTGGTCAACCTGCTGGTCGGGATGATCCTGCTCTGGCTGTTGGCGCTCGAACCCGCCTATGAACGCACCGTGCAACAGGATCAGAGCTACGGCACCCAGGAGCAGCGCCCGCAGGACGGACCCGGCGAACGGTAACTGCCCGGCACAAGCGATTACGGCATAATCGCCCGCACACCCAAGCCAGCAATGTCCTTATGCCCGAACATCTGTATGCCCGCGTCGAAGCCTGCTATCAACAGGCCGAAGCCTTTTTCAAACAAACCTTCGTACGTGCCGAAGTCAGCTTCAAGCTCCGCGGGCAAAAGGCCGGGGTGGCGCACCTCACGGAAAACAAGCTGCGTTTCAATCCGCAGCTGTACCGGGAAAACCGCGACGACTTCCTCAAGCAGACTGTGCCCCATGAAGTGGCGCACCTGATCGCCCACCATTTGTTCGGCCTGAAGATCCAGCCTCATGGTGAGGAATGGCAGTTGATCATGCGCGGCGTCTATCACCTGCCGCCGAACCGTTGCCACACCTATGCGGTCAAGCGCCGCCTGACCAGCCGCTTTATCTACCGTTGCAGTTGCCCGCAAGGCGAGTTCCCCTTCTCCGCCCAGCGCCACGCCCTGGTCGGCAAAGGCCGGCGTTATTTCTGCCGACGCTGCAAGGAAACCCTGAGTTTTACCGGCGAACAGCGTGTCGAATAAGCAGGTAAACGAAGGGGCTGCTAGCAGGCCGTTGAAAAATGTAGGCGAGGCAGCCGAGACAAGGCAAAAACAG
>CBIHQF010000229.1:0-6530 GCA_966211665.1 uncultured Pseudomonas sp.
GTTCACACCATTCAGTATGAAGTTGGCACCGATAACCCGGGACTCTGAACCGAGACCTACCAGTGTCTTGTTGGATTTAACGACGATCCGGCGCTCGTTCAGGGATACGTTTTCCATTCCCTTAAAGCCGAATTTAAAGTACGAGAAGCTGGATTCAATCTGTTGGCAGGCTTGCACCCGTTCTGAATAGGAGTTCCCCTGGACCGCCCAGTGGAAAATTTTATTCGGGTTTGCGGGCTCATAGACATTACCGCAAGTGAATTTGCATACAGACTCAACCCTGTTCAGGGTACGGCAATCCAGGGTTTTGTTCGGCACCTGTATGACCCCTGGGCTGTCGGAATTCAGGGCATTCGCCAACTGATCGCAACTGCTGACTTCAATGGGCTTCGCACTGCCGCCACCCGTGGTCGTGGCGAGGCCACTACCCGATACGGAGGCGAAGCCGATCAGTTTGCTGGTGTTGCTGCTACTGCCACTTGAAGCGCCGCAACTACCATTGACCGGGTTGAAATACCAAATCTGGTAATTGGAACTGCCATCGGTTTTTTGGAAAACATCGGCTCCGTTATTACTGTTCGCAACGGAAATCAGTTTTCCAGTGTAAGCCGAAGCAACTTTGACTCCGCCCGCGCCGGTCTTGGCCAGTTTCCATTGTTGCGCTTGGCCGCCCCAATATTCCCACTGTTTTATGCTGCCGCCGTCTTCTTTCGACCAGCCGTAAAGGTCTACTGCCTTATTGCTGTGAAGCGGCCGAATCGACCAATAACCGTTATTCAGATCGGTGACGGTGAACTGTTGGTTGGCTTTCCCATTCCCAGACCATTGAAGAATATTGGCGCCGTTAGCACTGGATGCACTTTGTACATCCATATATTTGCCGCTCCCCATATTGACAAGGTTGTAAACCTTGCCGCTGACCGGCATCTCGGCGCAGTTTTCCGCCATCACAA
Source organism: uncultured Pseudomonas sp. (assembly GCA_966211665.1). GTDB lineage: Bacteria > Pseudomonadota > Gammaproteobacteria > Pseudomonadales > Pseudomonadaceae > Aquipseudomonas. The sequence goes on from CBIHQF010000229.1 coordinate 954, forward strand.
GACTCGAGAAACCCAGACCCGTCACGGCCAGAAGCGGGCTTAAAAAACCAATAAGCTTTAATTTTCCGGCATGCTGTCTGTGTCCCATGGGTACTCCTTAGATTCGTTATTGGCGCTTATATCCCTCACAGGGTATTTCCATCATTACTCTTTTAATACCCTGCCCGCCTGTAACGTCGTAAGGATGCTTCGGCTTTCACAACTGAAGTGTGAAGCTTCTTTGCAAATGCAAGTGAGGTGTGAAACCTCCCGCAAAAATCCGGCGGGAACAATGCGCGATACAGGAAGCCTATCGGTACACGGCGGCATGAAAGCGCGGACGGCGCTCCTGCCGCCGCCCGCAACTGACCGGCGCCCTGCCTTTACGCCACCTGTGTGTCGTTGGGCAGGCGATACAGGCGGATGCGTCGCAGCACGGCGGCGAACTGCTCGCCGAAACGTCCGCTGTTGTAGACCTGGCCATAGCGTTCGGCGATCTCGCGCACCTCCACGGCCATGGCCGCGTAACGGCACGACGGCAGGTCGGGGAATAGATGATGCTCGATATGGTAGGTGACGTTGCCGTTGAGGATAGTAAACAGCGGTCCGCCTTCCAGATTGCTCGCCCCCCGCAGTTGCCGCAGGTACCAATGGGCGCGGCTCTCGCCCTCGACGACTTCACGGGGGAAGACCACCGTGCGCTCGGTGAAGTGGCTGCAGTAGATCATCAGCGCGAGCCACAGGTTACGGATGAGATTGGCCGCCAGGTTGCCAGCCAATACCGCAAGCGCATTGGCGCCCAACAGCAAGGCCAGCAGCGGGAAGAACAGGTAGTCCTTGACCAACTGGCGCAATACTTTAGCGTTGACCTCGCGGAGCCGCGGCGCCAGTTCGGCGCGACTCATGCGGCCTTTATAGACCTGATCCAGACGCAGGTGTTGGATCGCGAGCCCGAACTCGAACAGCAGCGCCACAAGCCCCAGCCACAAGAACTGCCAACGGTAAAGCGGTTTCCAACGCTGCTCGGGAAACAGTCGCGCCAGGCCATAACCGATGTCGTCGTCCATCCTCAGCACGCTGGTGTAGGAGTGATGGTTATGGTTATGGGTATGCCGCCAATGAGCAGCGGGGGTCGCCATGTCCCACTCGTAGGTGCGGCCGAAAAATTCGGGGTCGTTCATCCAATCGTATTGGCCGTGCATGACGTTATGACCGATCTCCATGTTATCGAGAATCTTGCCCAGGCAGAGCAAGGCGCTGCCGAGCAGCCAGGTCGGTGGAAACCAGCCGAGCATTAGCAGGGCGCGCCCGCTCCAGCAGCAGAAACGCATGGCCGCGCGTATTCGGCGGATGTAACGCGCATCGGCCTCGCCCAGATCGGCGCGGGTGCGTTGGCGCAGGTCCTCCAACTCGGCGCCGAAAGCGGCCAGTTGTTCGGTCGTAAGCTCACGATCGACTCGCATAGGTATTATCTCCTGATAGCCGGAACGCTCCGGCGTGGGTGTCGCCCGCGGCGCGACTCCATATACCCCACAACCTAAGACGAGGTGCTGCGCGACTGGCCTGTTTAAAGATCGATTTCGATATCCGTATGAGGTGCGCTCACGCACAGACGAATTAGTCCCGGCTCGCGGATGATTTCGCCGCTACGCAAATCGCGCACCGTGCCGCTGAGCAGAATGCAGGTGCAACTGTTGCAAATGCCCTGACGGCAACCGTGCTGCGGATGCAGGCCGATGTCTTCGGCCTGTTCCAATATGCTGCGCCGATTATCGCCATCGCCATGCAACCGGCTGCGGGCGAACCCCAGATGCACCTGCCGTGCGGCATGCTCGCTCTCGAGCAGAGGCGGCGCAGTGAAGGCCTCGTATTGCAACTGAGCCGGCTGACCCGCAGCGCGCCACCAGCGCTGCACCTGTTCGACGAAGCCGCCCGGCCCACAGGCCAGAACGCGGCGCTGCGCCAGGTCGTCGATATCGGCCAAGTGCTCGGCGCAGAACCGCCCACGCAGCTCGCCCGCCCCCGCCGGCGCCCCGCTCAACGCCCAGCGCACCTGAAAATTGGCGTATTGCGCCTGCAAGGCCTGCAGTTCGTCGACAAAGGCTCGCTGGCCGTGCTCACGCACGTAGTGCAACAGATTGATCGGCGCCGTGAAACCCTCGGCCAAGGCGCTGCGCAACATGCCCAGCAACGGCGTGATGCCACTGCCGGCGGCCAGCAACAGCACGCCCTCATCGGGCTCGGCCCAACGCAGCTCGCCAAACGCCTGGCTCAATTCCAACACCTGACCGACCGCCACGGTTTCCAGCAATTGCGGAGACACCCGGCCATCGGGCTGGCGCTTGACGGCGATCTCCAGGCTGCCGTCGGCATGCAATGCGGTGAGGCTGTAGCTACGGCTCAAGCGTACCCCCCGCTGCTCCACATAGACCTGCACATGCTGGCCGGGTCTGGCGCCGCGCCAATTGCCATTGGGTCGCAGGGTCAATGCCAGCATGTCCTCGGCCACCCACTTGCGCGACTCGACCCGGGCGAACACGCGGTTGAGCCGCCAGGCCGGATGCAAGCTGGCAAGCAGCAGGTCGACATCGCTTTCGCGCACCCAAGCGCCTTCGACCAACATCCGTAGCGGGCGTAAAAGGGGCGCGCTGGCACGCGCCAAAGCAAAGGGAATAAGAGGCATGGCGAATCTCCAACAACAGTCGTAAGTAAGGTGGCAAAGCCTTTTATTTCAGTTAACAGGTGATCACTCAACCGGTTCGACTGCTGCAAAGCGCATTTGTTAGAGTGCCGGGCACATTTTCGGCAGCTCATTCATGCTGCACCGCGCCGAACAAAAGCTGCAGACCCGCAACGCACCGATGGACGCCGCGCGCAGCCTGATGGACAGCGGGCGTGGCTTCGGCAGCCTCAGCCTGCGCGAAGTCGCACGTGACGCCGGAGTCGAAGAAGTTTTTACGGCGGCCGTAGGGTGGATGACGCTTTTCATCCACCATGGCTCTCGCAGGACAGTTCGGCAGACAGAAGCAGCGCTTATAAACCGGCGTCGTGCGGACGCTCGGCGAACAGCCGCACTGGATCGTCGCCTTTGCCGACCAGGCCGAGGGGGTGGTTGACGATACTCAGGTAATCGAAGGTGAAGCTGTCGCCGCGCACCTCGGTCGAATGCACGGCCTAGACCAATACCGGAAACACCGTGGCGCCATGGTTGCGCGGCGCCGTGGCGATGCCGTACCAGTAGGGATAACCGAGCACCCGCACGAACCCCAGCAATCCGGGTACCAGCACCAGGGGATAACGGGCGGCACATCGAGGCACGCAATGCGCCGAGCGACACGCGTATCAGGTTGGTCGAAGGCGATGCGCCCGTTAACGGGCGCATCCGCGGCCTCCTGCAGGAAAACCTGGGCGCTGACCCGTAGGGTGCGCCGCGCGCACCAGGGCCAGCGCAGAATCCCGGCGCTGTCACAGCGCCTGGGGATTGGGCAACCGATACTGCCAGATGCGCCGCAACACGGTCGCGAACTGCCCGCCGGGGCTGCCGCTGTTGTAGACCTGGCCATAGCGCGCCGCGATCTCGCGCACCTCCACCGCCAGGGCGGCATAGCGCCGCGCCGGCAGGTCGGGGAACAGATGGTGCTCGATCTGGTGGCTGAGGTTGCCGGTGAGGATATGCAGCAGCGGCCCGCCTTCCAGATTGCTCGCCCCACGCAACTGGCGCAGGTACCAATGACCGCGGCTCTCGCCCACCACCGACTCGCGCCTGAACACCGCCGCCTGTTCGGTGAAATGGCCGCAGAAGATCACCAGAAAGGTCCACAGATTGCGGATCAAATTGGCCAGCACATTGCCGCACAGCACCGCCAGCGCATTGGTCCCCAGCAGCAGCGCGAGCAAAGGGAACACCAGGTAGTCCTTGACCCACTGGCGCAGCACCTTGGCGTTGAACTGCTTGATCAGCGGCGCCACCTCGGCGCGACTCAGTTTGCCCTTGTAGACTTTGTCCAGGCGCAGGTTCTGGATCGCGATCGAGTATTGGAATAGCAGCGCCTGCAGCGTCACCCACAATGGCTGCCAGCGGTAGAACGGCTTCCAGCGCTGCTCCGGGAACAGCCGTACCAGGCCGTAACCGACGTCGTCGTCCATGCCCAGCACGTTGGTGTAGGTATGATGGATATGGTTGTGGGTATGCCGCCAGAATGCGCTGGGGCCGGCAATGTCCCACTCGTAGCTGCGTCCGGAGAATTCCGGGTCGTTCATCCAGTCGTACTGGCCATGAATGACGTTATGGCCCAACTCCATGTTCTCGAGAATCTTGCCCAGACCGAGTAGCGCGGTGCCGAGCAGCCAGGTCGGCGGCAACCAGCCGAACATCAACAGCGCACGGCCGCTCCAGCAGCAAAAACGCACGGCGCTGCGGATACGGCGGATATAGCGCGCATCGGCCTCGCCGAGGTCGGCCCGGGTGCGCCGCCCCAGGGCATCCAGTTCGGCGCCGAAGGCCGCCAGTTCCTCGGGGTTGAGTTCACGGTCTATTCGCATCGGTATCTCCTTGTGCCCCGGACGTTCCGGGGCCGTGAACAGCGCGACCACACACCCCTGACTGGTAGGACGGGGCGCTGCGCAACGGGGTGGTCAAAGATCGATCTCGACATCGGTGTGCGGTGCGTTCACGTACAGGCGGATCGGCTGGCCCGGCTCGCTGACGATTTCGCCGCCACGCCGGGTGCAGACTGGCGAGCAGCAGGTCGATATCGCTTTCGCGCAGCCAGCCGCCTGCGGCCAGAGCGCGTAAAGGCGTTAACAAGGGTGCGCCAAGGCGCGCTAAAGCAAAGGGCAAAAGAGGCATGACGACGCTACTGTGAACAGTTGTGCACCAAGATGGCAGAAGCTTTCTTTTCAGTCAACGACCGTTCACCCAATCCGTTCGACGGTCGGGAAGCGCATTTGTTAGAGTGCGCGACCACGCCCTGGAACTCGGATGTCATGCAACCTCGCGCGGAACAAAAACTGCAAACCCGCAACGCCTTGATGGACGCCGCGCGCAGCCTGATGGACAGCGGGCGTGGCTTCGGCAGCCTCAGCCTGCGCGAAGTCGCACGTAACGCCGGCATAGTGCCGACCGGCTTCTACCGGCACTTCCAAAACATGGACGAATTGGGCCTGGCGCTGGTCGCCGAGGTCGGCGAGACATTTCGCGAGACCATTCGTCAGGTGCGTCACCATGAGTTCGAAGTCGGCGGGGTGATCGATGCCTCGGTGCGCATCTTCCTCGATGCGGTCGCGGTCAACCGTTCGCAATTTCTGTTTCTCGCCCGCGAACAGTACGGTGGCTCCTTGCCGGTGCGTCAGGCGATCGGCGCCTTGCGCGAACGCATCACCGCCGACCTGGTGGCGGACCTGGCGACCATGCCGAAAACGCAGGAGTTCGACGCTCCTGCCCGGAACATGCTCGCCGACCTGGTGGTGAAAACCGTATTCGCCACCCTGCCCGAGCTTATCGACCCGACCTCACCGACCTTGCCGGCCCACGCCACGCCCCAGGCCAAGATGATCGAGCAACTGCGCTTTATCTTTATCGGCGCCAAATATTGGCAG
>CBIHQF010000230.1:0-6524 GCA_966211665.1 uncultured Pseudomonas sp.
CACCTTGGTAAACCCTATTTGCGGGTCGAGCCGCGCGAGTTGGCGGGCGGCGCCGAATTGGTCGCGGTCGAGCGCGCCTGGGCGCGTGCCGCCGAGCTCTGGCAGCGAACCGGGGCCGACTGGGTAGCCGAATTGCAGGCCCACGGCGGCCTCAGTCAATCGACCCATAAAGTCGCCAAACTGCCATTGTGGCTGGCGGAACTGGACGCCTATTTCGCCGACCCGGCGGCACTGTTCGATGCGCCACAGGCCCTCGACAAACTCGGCGGCGCGGCCGTCGCCAAGGCTTGCAAGAAAGGCCAGGCGGCGCCGGTTTGCGAGCTGGCCGAGGCGCTCGACACGCTGGCGCAGGCGCTGACCGAAGCCCTACCCGCCGGCCAGCAGCGGCTGATCGCCCTGCAAGTGCGCCTGCTCGACGAGCTCAACGCCGAGCTGCCCAGGCGCAAGGCGGCGCAGCGCATGCTGGCCTTCGATGATTTGCTCAACCGCCTCAACGAGGCGCTGCAAGGGCCGGTCGGCGCTGACCTGGCGCTGACCCTGCGCACGCAATATCCGCTGGCGCTGATCGATGAGTTTCAGGACACCGATCCGGTGCAGTACGAGATATTCGATCGCATCTATCCGACCGGCGCCGCCAGCGAGCCGGGAGACTTGTGTTTTGTCGGCGACCCCAAGCAGGCCATCTACGCGTTCCGCGGCGCCGACCTGGCGACCTACCTCAAGGCCCGCGATGCCGCCGCGCGGCGCTATGACCTGCCGTTCAACTACCGCTCCACACCCGACCTGATCGCCGCGCTCAACCAGTTGTTCGCCCGGCCGCAGCCGTTCGCCGAGCACGGCCTGGATTACCCGCCGGTGAGCGCCGGGGTGAAGTCGCGGGCGCAGCTGGTGCTACCGGCGTTGCAGGATGAGGACGCGCCCCTGGCGCTGGTCTGGCTCGGCGACGAGGGGCTGAACAAGGCCCGCGCCGCCGACCTGGCCGCGGTGGATACGGCGCAACGCATCGCCTGTCTGCTCGCCGCCAGCGGCCAGGGCCAGGCTTATTTCGATAAGGACGGAGAGCGCACGCCCTTGAAAGGCGGCGATATCGCCGTGCTGGTCGCCAGCCATCGCGAGGCCGCGAGCATCGCCGCCGAACTCGCCGCGCGCGGCGTGCCCAGCGTGCGCCGCGGGCGCGACAGCGTGTGGCACAGCGAAGAGGCCGCCGAGCTGGCCGCGGTGCTCGCCGCCTATGCCGAACCGGGGCGCGAAGGCGTGTTGCGCTATGCCCTGGCGACCCGCCTGCTCGGCCGCGATGCCCTGCAACTGGCGCTGTGCCAGGACGACCAGAAAGCCTGGGACGACGAGCGCGAAGCCGCCGAGCGCTATCACCAACTGTGGCAGCAACAGGGCTTTATGCGCGTGTTCCGCGCCTGGCTGGACGAGCAACAGGTCGCCGAGCGGCTGTTGCAGCGCATCGACGGAGAGCGCCGCTTGACCAACCTGCTGCACCTCGCCGAATTGCTCCAGCAGGAAAGCCTGCAACGTGCCGGTCTGGAGCCGCTGCTGGCCTGGTTCAACGCCCAGCGCGCCAGCGAGGGTGCCGGCGATGACGCTCTGCTGCGCCTGGAAAGCGATGCCGAGCGGGTGCAGATCGTCACCATTCACACCTCCAAAGGCCTGGAATACCCGCTGGTGTTCTGCCCCTTCCTGTGGGACGGCAAGCTGCTCGGCAAATTCACCGACAGCGCCCGTTGCCATGACGAAAACGGCCAGCCGTTGCTCGACTTCGGCAGCGAGCGGCTGCCCGAGCGTTTGCAGCAGGCGCGCCGCGAGGCGTTCGCGGAAAAGCTACGGCTGACCTATGTCGCCCTGACCCGCGCGCGGGATCGTCTGTGGCTGCATTGGGGCCCGGTGGCGGTGCCGAAACCGGCGCAGAAAAGCGGCGAGCTGGCCGATGAGGGCCTGCACAGCAGCGCCCTGGCCTGGCTGCTGCACGGCCGCGAACTCGCCGGCCAGGACGCCCTCGGCGAATTGGCCGGGCATCTGTGCGAGAAGCCCGGCACGGTCCTGGCCGCCGAGCTGGATACGCTGGCGGCGGCCAGCGCCGGCAAGCTCGCGCGCTTGCCGCTGCTGAACCGCGAAGCCAGTGTCGGCGGCGCACAACGCGCCGAGCCGCCGGCGCGCTTGCAGCGTTTCGAGCGCAGCTTGCACAGCGCCTGGCGCATCGGTAGCTTCTCCGGCCTGGCAGCCGGCATGCATATGGAAGCGCCGGACCGCGACGGCCTGGCAATGCCCGACGCCAGCGACGCCGGCAGCGGTTTCTTCGCCTTTCCCCGCGGCGCGCGGGCCGGCAGTTGTTTGCATGCGATCCTGGAAAACTGGGCGCGTGGCAAGGCGCCTTTGGCCGAGCTGATCGAGCCGGCGCTGAGCGATCATGGCATCAGTAGCGACTGGAGCGAGGTGGCGCTGAGCCAATTGCAGCAAGTGCTGGACACCGACCTCGACGGCAACGGGCTGACCCTGGCCAGCCTGCAATCGGCGCGGCGCCTGCCCGAGCTCGGCTTCACCTTCCCGGTGGCGAATCTCGATGTCCAGCGCCTGCGCGCGATCCTCGCCGACCCGGCTCATGGCCTGGCCGCGCCTATGCGCGAAGCTGCCGCGCGTCTGGAATTCGACAACCTGAAGGGCTTCCTCAAGGGCTTTATCGACCTGACCTTCGAGCACGACGGCCGCTGGTACATCGCCGACTACAAATCCAACTGGCTCGGTCCGGACGCCGGCTACTACGGCGGCGAACGTCTGCTCCAGGCCCTGGCCGGCGAGCATTACTACCTGCAATACCTTATCTACCTGGTGGCGCTACGGCGCTTCCTGCGCCAGCGTCTGGCCGACTTCGACGGTAGCCAGTTGGGCGGCGCCTATTACCTGTTCCTGCGCGGCATGCCCAGCGCCGGTGTGTACTTCGCCCGGCCGGACGACAGCCTGCTGGATGCTCTGGATCAGCTGTTCGAGGAGGGCAAATGATGAAATACCTCCCCGTGGGATGGGTTGAGCCTGCGATACCCATCGATAAGCAGGCCCGCCCCTTGTTGGGTATCGCTGCGCTCAACCCAACCTACGAGCTGGGTAGGAGCGACTTTGGCCGCGATCCAGGCGTCGCCGGAACATCGCGGCCAAGGCCGCCCCTACGTGCGACTGTGATCGGTTGGGTAGGGTGGATGACGCTCTTTTCATCCACCATCGCGATCGGTGGATGGGTAAAGCGTCATCCACCCTACGGGAGTGGTCAATGAACCTCGCCGATCTGCCCCTCGGTCCGCTGGAGCGCGCCCTGGTCGACAGCTTGCGCCGGCTCGACCCGGCTGCCGAGCCGCTGGTGCTGGCGTCGGCGGCGCTGCTCTGTTCGGCGCTGGACCAGGGTGATGTCTGCCTGCCGCTGGCGCGTCTGGCCGGGCAAAGGCCATGGCCGGAACACGCGTTCAAGCTGCCGAACCTGGCGGACTGGCGCCGCCAGTTGCAGGCGAGTCCCCTGGTGGGCGACGCCGAGTCGTTCGCTCCGATGATCCTCGAAGACCAGCGTCTGTACCTGGCGCGCTATGCAGCCTATGAGCGCCAGCTCGCCGAGCGATTGCTGGCGCGCGCCGCCGACCTGCCGGCGGTGGACGAGGCGCAGCTGAGCGAAAGCCTGACCCGGCTGTTTTCCTTCAATACGCAACAGCCCGACTGGCAGCTTCTCGCCGCGGCGCAAGCGGTGCGGCGCAAGTTGGCGGTGATTTCCGGCGGCCCCGGCACCGGCAAGACCACCACGGTGGTGCGCCTGCTCGCCGCGTTACTGGAACAACCGGGTTGTGAACATTCGGGCGGCGCTCCGCTGGCGATTGGCCTGGCCGCACCCACCGGCAAGGCCGCGGCGCGTATGGCCGAGGCGATCCGCAATGCCAAGGCCAGCCTGCCGGTCGGCGAGGCGATCAAGGCGGCCCTGCCGGAAGAGGCGCGCACCCTGCATCGCCTGCTTGGCAGCCGTGGCGACAGCCCGCAGGTGCGGCACAACGCGGCCAACCCGCTGGCGCTCGACGTGCTGGTGGTCGACGAAGCCTCGATGGTCGACCTGGCGCTGATGGCCAAATTGGTCGACGCCTTGCCGCCCCACGCGCGGCTGATCCTGCTCGGCGACAAGGACCAGCTCTGTGCGGTGGAAGCCGGTGCGGTATTCGCCGAACTCTGCGAAGGCCGCGGCTTCGACGCCCGGGCCGCGGCGGATCTGCAGCGCATCACCGGCCAGCAAGTGCCGGTTGCCTCGCCGACTTCGCGCCTGGGCGATGCCGTGGTGCTGCTGACCCACAGTCACCGCTTCGCCGGCGACAGCGGTATCGGCGAGCTGGCGCGGCGAATCAACGGCGGCGAGGTGGCCGCCACCCTGAATCTGCTGAAAGAACAGCGTAGCGATCTGGCCTGGAACGCCGAGCCGACCCCAGCGGACCTGCTCGAACGCCTGGATCGCGGCTACGCCCCCTTTCTCGCCGCGGCGAAAAGCGCCGATCCGGCAGCGGCCTTTGCCGCCTTCAACGATTTTCGCGCGCTCACCGCCCAGCGCGAAGGCGCCTGGGGCGTGGCCGGCATCAACGAAGCGCTGGAGGCGCGGATCAAACGCCGCGAACGCCTGCCCAGCCGCGAGCGTTGGTACGCCGGCCGGCCGATCATGGTGCGGCAGAACGACTACGCCCTCGGCCTGTTCAACGGCGATATCGGCCTCTGCCTGGACAGTGAGTTCGGCCTGCGCGTGTTCTTCGAAGGCGAGGACGGCTACCGCCCCTTCGCCCCGGCCCGCCTGCCCAGCCACGACTGCGCCTTCGCCATGACCGTGCATAAAAGTCAGGGCTCGGAGTTCAGCGAAGTGCTCCTGGCCCTGCCCGAACAACCCAGCCCACTGCTGACCCGCAGCCTGTTCTACACCGGCATCACCCGCGCCAAACACAAAGTGGAAATCTGGGGCCTGCCGGCGCGCCTCAGCGAGGCGGTCGCCACCCGCGCCGAGCGGGCGGCGGGATTGGCGCAGCGCTTGGCGAAGCCGACCGTCAGCGCACCCATGGCTGAACCGGCTGCCGGCCAATCGCAATTGGATCTGTTCTGAGCCGGTCATCGGCGCTATGCGGATATTGCGCGCCGCGGTCAATAAGCCTAGGATGCGCGCCTTCTCTCAACCGACAGCAAAGGAGCCACATCATGCAGCAGCTGATCAACCTTTGCAGGTCGCGCCTGGCTTAACGCATCCCCGCCGCTCCATAGCGGTTTCTGCAACGCCCTGCTTCGACCTGCCAATCCAACTATTTTCGTTTCAACCCATCAGGATTGGACTATGGGCACTTGCATTCGCAATTTGTCCGACGGCATTGTTTTGATCGCCGCGGACGACACCTGGATCGAAGGAAAAGCGATCCAACAACTTGAAACCACCGCACGTCTGCCGGGTATGCAACGGGTCGCCGGGATGCCGGATCTGCACCCTGGGCGCGGTTATCCGGTCGGAGCGGCATTCTTTTCCGTGGGCCGCTTGTATCCGGCCTTGGTCGGCAACGATATCGGCTGCGGCATGGCGCTCTGGCGCACCGATATCGCCGTGGCCAAGCTCAATCTGGACAAGCTGGAAAAGCGCCTCGGTAGCCTTGACGGTTCTCTGGATGAAAGCTGGCAGGAGGCCGTAGCCGCTTTCGGCCTGCCGCCAAGCGGCCATGAGCATTCCCTTGGCACCATCGGCGGCGGCAACCATTTCGCCGAATTGCAGCAGCTCGACCAGAGCTATGACGATGAGGCGCTGGCGACTCTCGGCATCGACCGCAGGCATTTGCTGTTGCTGGTGCACAGCGGTTCGCGCGGTTTGGGCGAGGCGATTCTGCGCGAGCAGGTCGACCTGTTCGGCCATCAGGGGCTGGAGGCCGACTCTGCGGCCTGTGCCCATTACCTGGCGCGCCACGACGGTGCCTTGCGCTTCGCCGAAGCCAATCGGCAGCTGATCGCCCGGCGCATGCTCGAACGGCTGCGCGCCGAGGGCGCGCAGTTGCTGGATATCAACCACAACCTGGTCTCGCCGGCGCGCATCGCGGGTCAGGACGGTTGGCTGCACCGCAAGGGCGCCACGCCGTCCGATCAGGGCGTGCTGGTGATCCCCGGTTCGCGGGGCGATTACAGCTACCTGGTGCAGCCGCTGGCCGACGAGCGCAGCCTGCTGTCCCTGGCTCATGGCGCGGGACGCAAATGGATGCGCAGCGACTGCAAGGATCGCCTGGCCGCGCGTTACAGCGTCAAGCAACTGGAACGCACGGCGCTGAGCAGTCGGGTGATCTGCGCCGACCGGGCGCTGATTTACGAGGAAGCGCCGGAAGCCTACAAGGCCATCGACTCGGTGGTCGGTGCGTTGCGCGAGGCTGGCTTGCTGCGGGTATTGGCGCGGCTGAAACCGGTGCTGACCTACAAGACGCGGGGAGGCTGCTGCTGATGATCCTGCTGCAATTGTCGGCAGCCCAAGGGCCGGAAGAATGCGCCCT
>CBIHQF010000231.1:0-6519 GCA_966211665.1 uncultured Pseudomonas sp.
AAAAGCCCGACTCCGCACATGGCATGGAGTCGGGCCCGTCAGCCTGAAGTCGACGTCCTCAGAGCTTGATCTCGACGTAGGCTTCGTCGCGAATCTGTCGCAACCAGGTCTGCAGCTCTTCTTCGTACTTGCGGTTGCGCAATGCATTCATCGCTTGCTGTTCGCGGAGTTGCGCACTGCTGTCTGTGGCGCGGCGGCCCATGACCTGCAGTACGTGCCAGCCGTACGGGCTCTTGAATGGCTTGGACACTTCGCCGCTGGCGGTATCGTTCATGACTGCGCGGAACTCGGGCACCAGCGCGTTCGGGTCGATCCAGTTCAACGCGCCGCCGTTAAGCGCGGAGCCCGGGTCTTCGGAGAAGTTCTTCGCCAGTTCGGCGAAGTCTTCGCCGGCCAGGATGCGTTGATGCAGGCGCTCGATCAGGCGCTTGGTTTCGGCTTCGCTGCGAATCTCGCTGGGCTTGATCAGGATGTGCCGTACGCTGACTTCGTCGCGCACCAGCTTGTCGCCGCCGCGCTTCTCGAGCAGTTTGAGCATGATAAAACCGCCCGGCGTACGTAGCGGCTCGGTGACTTCGCCGACTGCCAGCGCGCCAACCATCGCGTCGAATGGCGGCGGCAGCTGCGCGGCTTTACGCCAGCCCATCTCGCCACCTTCCAGAGCGGTTTCGCTGGCCGAGTTGGCGATCGCCAACTGTGCGAAATCCGCACCTTCACGCGTTTGCTGGTAAATCGACTGAGCCTTTCGCTCGGCGGCCTGGATCTCCTCGGACGACGCGCCCTCGGTCACCGGGATCAGGATATTGGCCAGGCGGAATTCTTCCGATAGCTGCATCTTGCCCAGGTCGGAGGCCAGGAAGTTCTGCACTTCCTGATCGGTGACCTGAATGCGTTCGGCAACGCGGCGCTGGCGCACCCGGTTGATGATCATTTCGCGGCGCACCTGGTCGCGGGCTTCCTCGTAGGACAGGCCATCCTGCGCCAGTGCGGCGCGGAACTGCTCGAGGCTCATGCCGTTGCGCTGGGCAATGGTGGTCAGCGCCTGGTTGAGCTCCTCGTCGGTGATGCGGATACCGGAACGCTCGCCGATCTGCAACTGGATGTTCTCGATGATCAGGCGCTCCAGCACCTGCTGGCTGAGCACGCCTTCGGGCGGCAGGCTGGCACCGCGCTTGGCGATGGTTTGCTGCACTTCGCGCAGGCGCGTGTCGAGCTGGCTCTGCATGATCACGTCGTTATCGACGATCGCCACGACGCGGTTGAGCGGACGTACCTCGGCCTGCGCCGCGGCACCCAGAAACAGCGCGCCCAGCAGGAGCGGGCGCACGCAATCAGAAAGCTTGATCTTCACGTTCACGATAACCTTGAATGCCTTCGTCGAGGAAAGTCTCGACCTTAGTACCAATTACGCCGCCCAGACCTTTGAACACGATCTGCAGGAAGATGCCGCGATCCGGCTCGTCGTTGAGCGATGGATTCAGGCTGACTTCTTCGTAGTCGATCCAGTAGCGGTTGATCAGGCGCAGTTTCCAACAGCAATTGTCGTACTCGAAGCCACCGAAGGCCTCCAAGGTGCGGTTACGGCTGTAGTCGTACTGCCAGCGGGAAATCACGCTCCATTGCGGGACGATCGGCCAGATGATCGAGAAATCGTGCTGGCTGATCTTGTAGTAATCCTCGATGAAGTTCGGGCTGCCCGGTACGCCGTAATCGCCACCGCCAACCACCCAGTTACCGCTGTCGCGGTCATAGCGCAAGGTATCGTTGCGGTAGCGGTAACCGGCATTGATCACCTTGTTCGGGTTGTCTTCCGGCTGGTAGTGGAACATCGCACTACCCGAGCGGGTTTTGTGGGTGTCCGGATCCCAATTGAAATCGGAGGTCAGGCGCCAGTCGCGGTTGAAGCGATAGACATATTCGAGCGCATAGGGCGACTGCGAGGCCTGTGCATCGTCGCGGGTGCGGTAGTCGATGCCTGGCATCTGCACTTCGCGGTCTTCGAAATAGAAGGCCTGGCCGATGCTGAAACGCTGACGCTCGAAACCGTTCGGCTCGATCCAGCGATTGGTCAGGCCGATCGACAATTTATTCTCATCGCCGATGCGGTCTTTACCGGAGAAGCGATTTTCACGCCACAGCGAGGCGAAGCTGAAGGTGCTTTCGCCGCTGTCGAACACCGGAATGTCGGTCTGGTCTTCCTCGGGAACATAGAGGTAGAACAGGCGCGGCTCCAGGGTTTGCCGGTAATTCTTGCCGAACCATTGAGTGTCGCGGTCGAAATACAGGCCGCTGTCCAGGCTGAACATCGCCACGCTGCGGGTCTGGCTGCTTTTGTACGACTGTTCGGCCAGCAAGGTGCTCTTGCCTTGCGAGTCCAGGCTCAGGTCGTAGTTGGTGTGCAGGTATTTGACCTTCGGTGTGAGGAAGCCCCAGCTCCAGTTCAGCGGCAGGCTGACGGCGGGTTCGATATGCAGGCGTTCGGCATTGGCGCGGGCCAGGCCGGCCAGCCTCTCGTCATACCAGAGATGTGCTGCGGTGCCGGTGTTGCCATCCTCGTCGGTAAAGAAACCGTTGCGCAGGTTGCGGTCGAAGCGCACGTACTCGGCGCCATAGGTGAAGTTCAAGCCGCCGGGCTGGTACGGCAACTTGCCGTTGAGGGTCAGTTGCGGCAGGCGGTTATACGGGGTGACATCGGTGATATTGGCTAGTTCGTACGCGTGCAGGTTGAGCTGCGCGGTGTAGGTGTCGCCGCGGTAGGTCAGGGTGCCGCGCTGGTCCACATAACTGGTGGAGTTCACCCCCAGGTCGCTGTCCAGATCCTGGAAGTAGTACGGATCGCTGATATCGGTGTAGTCGACTTCCGCGAGCAGACGCGCATCGAGGCCGGTTTTGTGTTGCCAGCTGTACATCCAGCGTTGGTCTTCGTATTCGGACTGCAGCTTGCGATCGTCGTTGCTGTCGTCCAGGAACGCCGCGCCGAACTGACCTTCGCTGCTCTTGGTGAGGTAGCGGAATTCGCCTTCCATCAGCAAGCCGCGGTCGCTCATATAGGTCGGGTAGAGCGTGGCGTCGTAGTTCGGCGCCAGGTTGAAATAGTACGGCGTCTGTAGGGTCAGGCCATTATCGCTCGAGCTGCTGAGGCTCGGCGGCAGGAAGCCGGATTGGCGACGATCATCGATCGGGAAGTAAATGTACGGCGTATAGAACACCGGAATGTTCTTCACCCGCAGGGTCACGTTGGTCGCGGTGCCGAAACCGGTCGCCGGGTTGAGCGTGATGTTGTTGCCCTTCAGGTGCCAGGCGTTGCTGCCCGGTTCGCAGCTGGTGTAGGTGCCGTCTTTCAGGCGGATGATCGCGCTCTCTTCGCGTTTGGCGTACAGAGCGTTGCCGCGGACATGGCTTTTATGCAGCACGTACTCGGCGTTCTCGACTTTGGCTTCGCCGTTGTCCAACTGCAGTTCGGCGCGGTCTCCGACCACCAGCATGCCTTGGTCGCGAAGGCGCACATTACCGACCAGCTCGCCGCGGTTTTCCGCCTGATGCAGGTTGGCTTCATCGGCTTCGACCTGCATCCCCGCTTGGCGCAGGACGACATCGCCGGCCAGGGTCGCGACCTGTTGCTCCTGCTCGTAGCGCGAGGCTTTGGCCGAAACGAACATCGGCGCTTCGTCCATCGGTGTCTGATCGTTCATGCCCGGACGAAGCGGCTCGACATAGTTGCCGGCGCAATAAGGTCCGGTCTCCGCCAATTGGGCGGCGCTCAGCTGCTCGCGCGGAACCCAATCCAGGTGGCTGTAGTCAGCACTGCGCGAGGTCAGACCTTTACCGCGGCTTTCGGTGACCAGTACCGGGCCTGGGGCTTTGGCTTCGCGCGCGCCGCCGTTATCCGCGGCAACGCTTTGCGCCGTTTCACGCGTCGCCGGGCGGGCCGGCAAGGCCGCATTGCTGGCTTTCGGGGCGCATGCCCAGCCGCCAGATGGCGATACCTGGCAGTCGTACTGCTCGGCGGCGAAAACCAATTGACTGGCCAGAGGCTGCATAGCCAACAGGCTACCGGTTACCAGAAGTGGGAATTTTTTACGGAATGCGGGGTATTTTACTGCCATCTTATTTTTCCGGGCTTCCTGCGCGCTATAGGCCCAGGGGCCGCACGCCTCTCGATGGGCTGAAAAAGATGCTGGATAATAAAGCATGACCCGCGCAACGGCTAGCGCCGTCGGAGACCCTTGTAATGCCTGATGAAGATATACGCCTGCAACACCTCGAAGAGTGGCTCGCTCAGCAGTTGCTCGAGCATGGCTGGGGCGATGTGCCCGGCGCCACCCTTACTTCCGCCAGCAGCGATGCGAGTTTTCGCCGCTATTTCCGCTGGCAGGGCGGCGAGCGCAGCCTGATCGTGATGGACGCGCCGCCGCCGCAGGAGGATTGCCGGCCTTTCGTGAAGGTCGCCGAATTGCTCGCTCGGGCCGGGATCAATGTGCCGCAGATTCTCGCCGCGGATTTGCCGCGCGGTTTTTTGCTGCTCAACGATTTGGGCCGGCAGACCTATCTGGATGTGATCGATGCGGATAACGCCGACGCGTTGTTCGCCGATGCACTGCAGGCGTTACTGCGTTTCCAGCAGTTGCCGATGGACACGCCGTTGCCCGCTTACGACGAGGCCTTGCTGCGCCGCGAGCTGCAACTGTTCCCGGAGTGGTACGTGCAGCGCCATCTCGGCATCGAGTTGGATGCAGCGCAGCAAGGTGCCTGGCAGCGTATCAGCGGTCTGTTGATCGGCAGCGCCCTGGCGCAACCGCAAGTGCTGGTGCACCGCGACTACATGCCGCGCAATTTGATGATCGGTACGCCGAATCCCGGCGTCCTGGATTTCCAGGATGCGGTCTACGGCCCGGTCACCTATGACGTGACCAGCCTATTTAAGGATGCCTTTATCAGTTGGCCGGAGGCGCGCGTGCGCGGCTGGCTGGAAGACTATTGGCGGCAGGCGCGGACACTGGGTATCCCGGTGCAGGAGGAGCTGGACGATTTTCTGCGCGCCAGCGACCTGATGGGCGTGCAGCGCCACCTCAAGGTGATCGGGATATTCGCCCGCATCTGTCATCGTGACGGTAAGCCGAAGTACCTCGGCGATGTGCCGCGATTCTTCGCTTATATAGAAGAAGTGGTGGCGCGCCGTCCGGAGCTCGACGAGTTGGCCGAGCTGTTCGTCAGCCTCAAGCATGCGCAAGGAATGCCCGTATGAAAGCAATGATTCTGGCGGCCGGCAAAGGCGAGCGCTTGCGCCCGCTGACCCTGCATACGCCCAAGCCCCTGGTGCAGGCCGCCGGTGTGCCGCTGATCGAATACCACGTGCGGGCGTTGGCCACCGCGGGCTTCCGCGAACTGGTGATCAACCATGCCTGGCTCGGCCAGCAGATCGAGGATTACCTGGGCGACGGCGCACGCTTTGGTATGGATATCCGCTATTCGGCCGAAGGCGAGCCATTGGAGACCGGTGGCGGAATCTTTCGCGCCTTGTCTTTGCTCGGCGACGGGCCTTTTCTGGCGGTCAACGGCGATATCTTCACCGATTATCCCTTTGCCGATTTACAGCGCCCCATGGATGGGTTGGCGCATCTGGTGCTGGTCGATAATCCATCGCATCACCCGGCCGGCGATTTTTGCTTGCGCGAGGGGCGGGTGGTCGATGCCAGCACCGATCAGGCAACCCTGACCTACAGCGGTATCGCCGTATTGTCGCCGCGCTTGTTCGCCGATTGTCAGTCCGGCGCCTTCAAACTCGCGCCTTTGCTCCGCCAGGCCATGGCCGCTGGCCAGGTCAGCGGCGAGCACTTCGCCGGGCGCTGGGTCGATGTCGGTACCCATGAGCGTTTGGCCGAAGTCGAGCAGTTGCTCGCCCAGGGGCGCTGAGATGCTCTGGCCATCGACTCTGCTCGGTGCCTTTGCAGGTATGACCGTGGCCAGCATTCCCGGCGCGCTGCTCGGTGCATTGTTGGGACAGGTACTCGACCGTCGCTTGCAACTGCGCAGCTGGGCCGAGCTGCGCGAGCGTATCGGCTTCAAGCCGGCGCCCGGCGACGAGGAGTTGCTGTTCGTGCTGCTCGGCCGTTTGGCCAAATGCGACGGGCGGGTGTTGCAAGCGCATATTCAGCAGGCGCGCGCGGAGATGCAGCGCCTGGGGCTGGACGAGGCGGCGCAACAACGCGCGATTGCCGCCTTCGCCCGCGGCAAGACCGGGCGCGACAGCTTGCGTATGCCGTTGCGTCGGCAGCGGGCGCGCGCGGAAGCCCTGCTGCGTGCCTGCTGGCGCATGGCCTGGGTCGATGGTCGAGTAAGTCAGACCGAGCGCGAGCTGATCCTGCTGTGGGGCAAATGGCTGGCGGTGTCGTCCGTCGCCCAGGATGCCCTGAGCGCCGCCTATGCACCCAAACAGGCCGCGCCCGTGGCCCGCGGCGGCAGTTATCAGGAAGCTCTGCGCTTGCTCGGCGTGGCGGCCGACAGCGAGCCGGCGCAGAT
>CBIHQF010000232.1:0-6505 GCA_966211665.1 uncultured Pseudomonas sp.
GCTTTCAGCGCCCTTACGGTCAATCGCGGCTAAAGCCCCTCCCACCCAGCCCCGGAATTAAACCGACACATGATGGTGGACGGGACACTAGCGTGCGGAGCACAAGCACCCGCACCGCTGATCGTCAGCCGTTCTTGAGCCTGCGCAGGTTGCCGATCACCGACTCCAGAGCGCGGTCGAACAGCAAGGCATCGTCGAGCAGGCGGACCGCGCCACGACGAAATTCGACAGCCAGCCCCATACGGGTTTTCTCCAGGACTTTCATCCCGGTACGGTTAACGAAGATGTACTTACCGGTCGGCTTGATGACTGCCGCCAGCTTGCAACGCAGCTTGTGTTCCTCGTCCTCCTGAAATTCCACCCAACTGCCGACGCGCAGATTATCGACCTGCGCCAAGGCCTCGTCGTCGTCCGGTAATACCACCTCGGTCTCGACGCTACGGCTCTCGCCGGGTGCCACCAGGACTATTTCTTCGACCACCTCGACCATGGCCGGCTCGGCTTCCGGTTCGGTCGGTGGCAGCGCGAGCAGCGGTAATACGCCATCGGCGCCAGATGCGCCCTCGCCACCGTCGAGCAGATCGACCGATTCGGGTTCTGGCTCCGGCTCGGCGGGGCCCCGCTTGAAGCGCTGAAAGGCCTGCACATGCAAGGCTTCCAACTGACTGAAAAACTCACCGGTGGAGAAGGGATCGAATGCCGCACTGGCCATGCCTTCACGCAGCGCCTTGAGCAAACCCGGCACCAATTCCAGCAAGCTCATCCGCGCTTCCGGGTCGTCATGGGGCTCGACGCTCCAGATCAGGTCATCCATGGTGGCGATCGCCGCCCGCCACTCTGGCGACTCGGCGCCGTACTTGAGGCAGCTGAGCATCAACACCTTGCTCCAGGCTTCCTGCAACAGACGCACCACCACCTCGGGCAGCGTTTTGCCCAGCAGACGCTCGTTCAACGCTTGCTCGACCTGGCGCCGGGCCAACTCTGCTCTGGCGCTGCCCTCTTCGGCATCGCGGGTGCGCTGTTCGAGCAACTCGCTGCGACGCCGCTCATCGCCGGTAAAGGCCATGAAGTCGGCCAGCAACTCAGAGAAAATGACTGGGTCGTCGACGAAATCGTTGAGCAGACGCTGCACAACCTGCTCGATTTGCTGGAACAGGTTATCGCGCTGGACATCGTCCTGATCGCCCCAACCGAGCGCGGCGGTGGCGATCTCATTGAGCAAACGGCGCGCGGGATGGCTGCCACGGCTGAAAAAGGTCTTATCCAGCACCGCCACTTTCAGCATGGGAATCTGCATACGCCCGATCAGCGCCTTCAGTGAATCGGGCAAGGTGCGGTCGTCGAGAATGAACTCGAACAACATCGACACCAGATTGATCACATCCTCGTCGACTTCACCGACCACCCGCGCCTTGCCGCTCTTGGCGCTGGCACGCCCGAGCAACTGCTCGAGCTGTTCGCGCAAGTCGAAATCGGCACCTGGCTGAGCCGGTGCGCGTTGCTGCATATGCGATAGCAAGCGCATCAGGTCGTTGCTGGAAATCGGCATCGCCCCGGCGGGCTGCTCTCGCCGCGGCAGAGCACTGCCGCGCACTTGCGACAGCAATTCCTGCAAGGCGCCGAAGACCTCCTGCACTCCATCGTCGGCATACTCGCCGTTGCTCATGCCCGGCGCGGAGGATGCCTCACGCGAATCATGGGACGCGCGCACACCGGGCCGGTTGGGGTTGCGCCTTGCCGGCGTCGACTTCAGCTCGGGCAATACCCCGGCGGCGACCAGCCCCTGATTGGCGTTGGCATAGAGCTGATCGAGATCGCTCAGAACATACTTTTCAAACAGTTTGAGGATGATCAGCTTGACCTTGATCTCAACCCCCAAACTGCTACAGGCATCCATAAAAAATTCACAGAGCGGAACCGGCCCCAGCGGATTGCTCTTATCGTCGAGCTTCTTGGTGATCATCGCATTGAGGCGCAGGGTCAAATGGCTGAGCGCCATGCTGTCGCGGCTCATCACCTTGGCGACCATGGCGTCCACCGCCACCGTTTCCTCCAGGGCATCGTTCTGCACCAATGCCAGGCTCTCGAACGAGACCGCATCCAAGGGCGGTGGCTTGCCGATTTCATATTGATTGAGCGCGCCAAAGGATTCGAAAATCTTCTGCAGAAAGACGCGCTCGATATTTTTGCGCTTCAAACGCAGGTCGCGCATGGTCTCGAAAAATGCGTTCTGCTCGGAGTTACTGGTCGACCGGTCCGCCATCTCGAACAACGTATCGTCGGCATTGTCGAACAGTGCCTGCAACGACTGTTTGAGTTGTTGGGCAGCTTTATCACGCACTTGAATGAGCGCCACAGGCAACCTTCCTACCGGCGAAGTGGGCGATTGTTCAGGCACCGCTTTAAGCAGCGGCACCACATTCGCATCGTTCTTCATTACGAGTCTCCTGCAGACTAGCCCTCTTGGGCAACTTCGCCTGCACTGGTCAACCGGGCGTCATCCGTAACGTCAAAGGCATGGCGTCAATGTTTGGAACTAAATGTAAAGCCATTATAGGGACGCGCCTACGCACACCAAGCCAGCTTTTTATCCAGACATGAAGCACGTCACAGATGCAGCAAATAAGCTTCCCAACGGCTAATCAGTGACCACCAAGTCCGTAAAAAATTCCCAAAATAGTGGCACGCAGCTGCCTTGCCCGCGTCGCTTAGCACTCTCAGGGCCTGTTAATAGCCTCGCTCGAATGAGCGATATGCAATCTCGCTGCATCGGCCGCCCACTATCCCTATAATCGCGCAACCAGATGAGCGGAGCCCGTCATGCCGAACCTTACCCTCGCCGATCTCACCGCCGAAATCGAAGCCAACGCGCGCCGCGCCCTGGCCGAGGACATCGGCAGCGGCGACATCACCGCACAGCTGATTCCCGCCGAACGCATGGCTCACGCTACGGTAATCACCCGCGAATCGGCGGTTATCTGCGGCACCGCCTGGGTCGACGCGGTATTCCGCCAGCTCGACCCGCGTGTCGCCGTGCATTGGCAAGTGCGCGACGGCGAACGAGCAAGCCCCAACCAAGCCCTATTTCACCTCGAAGGCCCGGCCCGCGCCCTGCTCAGCGGCGAACGCAGCGCCCTGAACTTCCTGCAAACCCTGTCGGCCGTCGCCACCCGCTGCCAACACTACGCCGATCTGGTGGCCGGCACGTCGGTCAAATTGCTCGACACCCGCAAAACCCTACCCGGCCTGCGCCTGGCGCAGAAATACGCGGTCACCCAAGGCGGCTGCCACAACCACCGTATCGGCCTGTACGACGCCTTCCTGATCAAGGAAAACCATATCGCCGCCTGCGGCGGCATCGCCGAAGCCGTACAAGCCGCCCACCGCATCGCCCCCGGCAAACCGGTGGAAGTCGAAGTGGAAAGCTTGGAAGAGCTGGGCCAAGCCCTGGAGGCCGGCGCCGATATCGTCATGCTCGACGAACTGTCGCTGGAGGACATGCGTCAAGCCGTCGCCCTCACCCAAGGCCGCGCCAAACTGGAAGCCTCCGGCGGGATCAACGACAGCACCTTGCGCGCTATCGCCGAGACTGGAGTGGATTATATTTCGATCGGTACGCTGACCAAGGATGTGAAGGCGGTGGATTTGTCGATGCGCTTGAGCCTCTAACTCCTCCCCTCTAACGGCAGGCCCATCATATGGAATGCAAAGCCAGCAAGTTGCAATAGGTCACGACAGAGCGCAGACTGCATCGCAAATGCGCTACATCGAGGACAGATAATGAAAGCGTCAACCCTGCCATCAATTCGCGTCGAGCCTGAACTTCGTCAGGCCGCCGAGTCCGTGCTCAAGCCAGGGGAAACCTTGTCAAGCCTGATTGAGGATGCACTCAAGCACAGCATTACGACCCGCCAAAACCAACAGGCTTTTATCGCACGGGGCTTGGACTCCGCCTCACGGGCACAACAGAACGATCGCTACATCGCCAGCTCGGCAGTGCTGGACGCGCTTGAGCAACGTTTGCAGCAAGCGAAAGCCACCCACAAGAGCAGCTCATGACCTACCAAATTCGCTTCACGGAAGAAGCGCAGGACGACCTACTCAGGCTTTACGACTTTCTCCTGCAGCGCGATATCGGCCTTGCCGAGCACGCACTCAAATCCATCCGCCAAGCACTTACGCTGCTTGAAACCTTTCCATTCTCCTGCCGCAAGGCGCAGCCAGATACGCCACTTCTACGCGAGCTACTGATCCCTTTTGGTCATGAAGGCTATGTAGCGCTCTACGAAATAGACAATGCCACAACCGTCACCCTGCTTGCCTTCAGGCATCAGCGCGAGGATGACTACCACTGAGAGGTTGCAAAAAGGAGCTGCTGTTCTCTGACTGGAAGCCAGCGCAGAAACATCTGCGGATTCCACGCCATCCGCAGCTAAACCAGGACGAAATGCGCCAAGCCGTCGCCCTCACCCAGGGCCGCACCAAACTGGAAGCCTCGGGAGGAATCAACGAAAGCACCTTGCGTGCTATCGCCGAGACGGGGGTGGATTATATTTCGATCGGTACGCTGACCAAGGATGTGAAGGCGGTGGATTTGTCGATGCGGTTGAGCTTGTAAGACTTCCCCCCCCTGCAGGAGCCAGGGGGACGCCTAGTCCTGCTGGCGATCAGCAGTCAACTCCAGCAAGCTGGCTCCTACACCAGATCCACGACAGACAATCGGGCAATCAGGCCGACTGCTTGAGGGCACCTGCCTGATCGAGGATATTGAAGAATACGGTTTCCAGCGAAACCGCCGGCTTCACTGTCAGTAGATGCCCACCAACCGCATTGAGTTGAGCAACAAAGGCCGGCAGCGCCTGCTGGCTGACCTCGCACTCGTACTCGCCTTCGCGCAACTGGCGCGCGCCCGGCTCGATAGCATGCGCGGCATTGAAGCGCACAATCATCTGGTCGGCACGCTCGGCGGCCAGCTCGCGCGGCGAGCGCACGGTCAGCAGCTCGCCCTTGTTGATAAAGCCAAAGCGATCGGCGATACGCTCGACATCGTGCAGCACATGGGAGGTAAAGAAAATCGCCCCGCCCTGGCCCTTGTAGCCGTTGAGGATATCCACCACATCCTTACGCCCGACCGGGTCGAGACCGGACAGAGGCTCATCCAGCACCAGCAGCTTGGGCTGCACCACCATGGCATGGGCCAGGGCGACGCGCTGCACATTGCCCTTGGACAGCTCGCGGATGCGCCGATTGGCGTTCATATCGACAGAGAAACGCTCCAGCCAGTGCATGCACCAGGCATCGGCATCCTTGCGCTTGATGCCGTACATGGATAACGCCATCCGCAGGATTTCCAGAGGCGTGAACTGCTCGTACAACGCCGGGGACTCGGGCACATAGGCGACGCCTTCACGCGCCTTGGGATTACGCGACGAGATGCCATAGAGGCTTACCTCGCCCTGATAGTCGTTGATCAGGTCGAGCATCACCTTGATGGTGGTGGACTTGCCGGCGCCGTTGGGACCGACGAAGCCGAATACCTCACCCTCGGTCAGACTGAAGCTGACATCGCGTAGCGCCTGCACCGACTTGCCCTTGGCGTGAAAGGTTTGGCTGACGCCGTGAAACTCCAGTGCAGCACTCAAGGCTGATCCTCCATACCGGCGATCTTCATTTTTTTCAAGATAATGCGTCCATCGCGCAACTCGTAGCCAAGACGAAGCGGGTCAACTGGTAAGGCTGGCAATAAACCGGATTCGACCAATTGATCAAGAGAAATCAACACGCCGTTTTTCGACTCGAAGCTGCGCTGCGCCTCACGTAGAGCGACCAAACCTTGCAACCGCACGACCCGCTTATCGAGCATATCGTGCAACTTAGGTTCACTCGCAGAGTCGCGCTGCTGGATCAGATAATTCAAGGCCAGTTTCTCATCAGCGAAGCTTTCCGCCTGCAGCATTACTGCCAGCTTGCGAAACGCCGCAGCATTGTCGGCAGAGCGCTGAGCAGCTAGCTCCAGTGCGCGACTGGCCTTCGCAATATCCTTTTGAAAGAACGACAGATTGAAGCCATAGAAGAATGCTGGAATGTCATCCCAGAAGCGGCAATCCATGGCCTTATGCAAGACCTCGGTCGCCTCGGCCTCAGCCCCACCCCAGGTCAACAGACCGTTAGCCAGATAGTAGTTGTCTTCGTGACAAGGGTTGAGCTCGGCGACTACATACTGCGCACGGATCAAATAACCAGTATCGGCCACCCCTTGATCGACACCTGTTGAGGTAAGGCGCATGGTCTCGAGGTTGGCGGCAAGGAAGCGATCACCGCCGTAAAGCGCAAGTATAATAGGCGCGGCCATCACTACGCGCCCCTCAATGGATGGCATAGCCAGGACAGACATCTGGATACGCTCCTGAGAAGCCATAGAAAATATGCCAAACCCAAACAACGCCAACAGCAACGAGGAATAACGATGCCCGCGCATGGTCAGGCGAAACGCTTGCGCTGGAGC
>CBIHQF010000233.1:0-6502 GCA_966211665.1 uncultured Pseudomonas sp.
GCGGTCTGGATATCGTCCTCGGCATGAACGGTGGAGTGGTCGAAGGCTGGGTGGGCGGTGACTCGTCTGTCGTGGCCTTTACCGTCAGCGTCGACGGCAGCGGCAATGTCACCCTCGACCAACTGCGCGCCTTGCAACATCCGGATGGCACCGACCCGAACGATCCGGTTAGCGTCGCCGGCAGCGCCATTGCCCTGGTAGCAACCGTGACCGACGCGGATGGCGACAGCCAGAGCGCCAGCCTGAACCTGGGCGACTTCCTGACCTTCCACGACGACGGCCCCAGTATCGAACTGGCTGACGCTGAGCTGTCCAGCCTGGTGGTCGATGAAACCGACCTGACCACCGACGCTACCGCCGACTTCAGCAGCGCCTTTAGCTCCGCCTTCGGTGCCGACGGCGCCGGCTCAGTGACCTATGCGCTCAGCGCCACCGGCGATCCAAGCGGCTTGGTCGATGTGGCCAGCGGTCTGGATATCGTCCTCGGCATGAACGGTGGAGTGGTCGAAGGCTGGGTGGGTGGTGACTCGTCTGTCGTGGCCTTTACCGTCAGCGTCGACGGCAGCGGCAACGTGACTCTCGACCAGATCCGCGCGCTGCAGCATCCGGACAGCACAGATCCGGACGATCCGGTCAGCGTCGCCGGCAGCGCTATTACCCTGAGCGCGACCGTGATTGACGCCGATGGCGATCAGGTCAGTAGCAGTCTGGATCTGGGCGGCTATCTGACCTTCCACGACGACGGCCCAAGCCTCGCCGGTACGCCGCAAGCGCCGGTGCAAATCGCCGGCCTGGTCCATGAGGACCCATTGACCAGCCCGCACGCCGGTAATAGCGAAGGCGGTCAGACGTTGATTGTCAGCGGTTTGGCCGGGGCACTGCATGCGCTGGTCAATTTCGGTGCGGATGGTGTCGGCAGTTTCGGCCTGTCCAGCGATTTCAGTGCATTGGATGCACAGGCTCTGAGCTCTGGCGGCGAATTGCTGGGCTACAGTCTGTCGGGAGACACCCTGACCGCTAGTGTCAGTGGCTATGACGTGTTCACCCTGCAGGTGGGCAGCGACGGCAGCTATACCTTTACCTTGCTCGGCCCGCTGGATCACCCGTTGGGCAACGCCGATGACAGCGAAACCTTGCCGGGTCTCGGGATCGACTTCTCCGCCGTGTTGATCGCCACCGACGGCGATGGCGATGCACTGGCCGGCGGCTTCCCGGCCGGTAGCTTCACCATCGACGTGGAGGACGACATACCGGTGCTGCACGGGGTGCAGGACGGCATCATGGGCAACTTCGCCGGCACCCTGCATGGCGCGGTGGATATCGCCTTCGGTGCCGACGGCCTGGGTTCCTTCAACCTGTCCGGCACGCCGCCGAGCGATGCGATCACCTACGATACGGTGAACAACCCAGATGGTTCTTCGGTGTTGACCGCTACCATCGTCAGCAGTGGCGAGACTTATTTCATCCTCACTCTGCATGCCGACGGTAACTATGACTTCGAGCTGGTCAATCCCAACCCGACGGTCGAGGTCACTACCTCGTTGATCGGCCTTACCGCTGGTAAGCCCGTAGCTGAGCTAGCGTTGGGCATCAACGGCATTACTGCGACCTTCACCGAATTGGCGGATAGCCCCACCACTGGCGGCATCAACTCCTCGAACCAGGGGATGGGGGTCGACAACAACCTGATCAGTGACGCTGAGGTGATGAAGGTTGCCTTCAGCGCTCATATCTCCAACGTCGGCTTTACCCTGAACAAGCTCAGTACCAGCGACATCATGACCTGGGCGGTATTCAGCGCTGGGATATTGATCGCCTCCGGTACCTGGAGCCCGCCGGCAGGTGCAGGGGAAAGCAGTGATACGGTGTTCGACATCCTGGAGCCTGTGGCCGGCTCCACCCTGAGCTACACCTTCGGTTCCGCAGCCGCCATCGAAGCCAGTGGCTTCGACGAACTGCACCTGGGTTCGTCCGTGGGCGACTACCGCTTGCTGTCGATCACAGTGTCCGAGGAACTGTTCCCCGGCGATGTCGACCTGAGCTTCGATCTGGGCGCAACCGATGGCGATGGCGACCCGGTTGTCGCCAGCCTCGATATCACCCTCGAAGGTGACGGCGCCGAGGCTACCGGTTTTACCCTGACCGGCACCAGTGCCGACGAGGTACTGCTCGGTGGCGACGGCAACGATACGCTGCTCGGCGGCGATGGCGACGATGTGCTGATCGGCGGACTCGGCGACGATAGCCTGAGCGGTGGCGCGGGCTCCGATGTGTTCAAGTGGCAAGCGGGAGAAGGCGGCACCGATACCATCGCCGACTTCGTGGCAGGCTTCAACTCGGGTGGCGATCAGTTGGATCTGTCCGAACTGCTGGTGGGTGAGAGCGGGGAAGCTGGCGATCTCGGCAACCTGCTGAGCTACATCGACGTCTCAACCGTGGGGCTGGATACGGTGATCAAAGTCAGCAGCACCGCGGTCGCCGATCCGGCCGTAGCGCCGGAGCAGACCATAGTGCTGGAGAACGTGGATCTGTATACCAGCTATGGCGCGGGTAGCGAGGCCGACTTGGTGCTGAGCATGCTCGGCGACGGCACGCTGAAGGTCGATACCGTCTAAGGCTTCAGGCAGTAAAACAGCCCGCCACCCTTCACCGGGTGGCGGTTTTTATCGCTTGCAGAGGCGCGGTGCCAACGGCGGATGGAGCGCTCCTGTAGCCTGGATGCAATTCGGGGATCGGTGGTGGCCATAAATCTGATCCCCGGATTGCATACGGGCTATGGATTCAGCCAGCGGTGCAGGACTCGTAGAAGGCGCGCCCCCGCGGCGAATGCAGCCGCAGGGCTGCCAGGCTATGGCCCGACGAAAAGTCGTGGATGACGCTTCATCCATCCACCAATTAGCGGTGGTGGATGAAAAAGACGTCAGCTACGCGCCCCGATCCACCCACAATTCTGATAACCGGTAAGCGGCGCGTCAGCTCACCTTGAGTACCAATTTGCCGAAGTTCTCGCCGCTGAACAGCTTGAGCAGGGTTTCCGGGAAGGTTTCCAGGCCGGAGACGATGTCTTCCTTGGATTTCAGCTTGCCACTGGCCAGCCAACCGCCCATTTCCTGGGCCGCTTCGGCGAAGCGCGGGGCATAGGTCATCACCACCATGCCTTCCATGCGTGCGCTCTTGACCAGCAATTGCAGGTAGTTGACCGGGCCTTTCATGGCTTCCTTGCTGTTGTACTGGCTGATCGCGCCGCAGATCACCACCCGTGCCTTGAAGTTGATACGGGTGAGCACGGCATCGAGGATATCGCCGCCGACGTTGTCGAAATACACGTCCACGCCTTTCGGGCACTCGCGCTTGAGACCGGCAATCACGTCTTCGCTCTTGTAATCGATGGCGCCGTCGAAGCCCAGCTCATCGACCAGGAACTTGCACTTGTCCGCGCCGCCGGCAATGCCGACCACGCGGCAGCCCTTGAGCTTGGCGATCTGCCCTGCGATGCTGCCGACCGCGCCGGCGGCGCCGGAGATCACCACGGTTTCGCCGGCCTTGGGTGCGCCGACGTCGAGCAGGGCGAAGTAGGCGGTCATCCCGGTCATGCCCAGCGCCGACAGGTACATCGGCAGCGGTGCGCGCTTGGGGTCGACCTTGTAGAAGCCCTTCGGCTCCCCGAGAAAATAGTCCTGCACGCCGACCGGGCCGTTAACGTGGTCGCCGACCGCATAGTCCGGATGCTGCGATGCGACCACTTCGCCGACGCCGAGGGCGCGCATCACTTCGCCGATACCGACCGGCGGGATATAGGACTTGGCATCGTTCATCCAGCCGCGCATGGCTGGGTCGATGGACAGGTAGGCGTTCTTCACCAGGATCTGCCCCGGGCCGGGTTCGCCCAGCGGGGTTTCCACATAGCTGAAGGTGTCGCGGCTGGGCAGGCCGACAGGGCGTTGGGCGAGGAGGAACTGACGGTTGAGCGGCATGTTCATAGATGGGGTACTCAATGGGCGGAAAGGATTGTTGATAGCCCTTAGTTACTGCCCGGGCAAGCGGAGTGGTGCAGCCGAATGAATGTCGATCGATTCGAGTGATAGCGGTTATGGGGGGTTAATCATTAGTTTGGATAGAGACATCACCAACAGAGTAATAGTGCTGCCGCACCGGCTTTCGCCTGACTAGACTCGACCCGGATTTCCACCCCTAGAGGATGTACGGATGAGTTTGACTTTTTCTGGTCAGGTAGTTCTGGTAACTGGCGGCGCAGCCGGTATTGGCCGCGCCACGGCACTGGCATTCGCTAACGAAGGCCTGAAAGTGGTGGTTTCCGATGTCGATGCCCAAGGTGGCGAAGGCACCGTCGAACTGATCCGCGCAGCTGGCGGCGATGCACTGTTCGTGCGTTGCGACGTGACCCGCGATGCCGAAGTCAAGGAGCTGATGGAGCGCGTCCTGGGGGCCTACGGTCGACTGGACTATGCCTTCAACAACGCCGGTATCGAGATCGAAAAGGGCAAGCTGGCCGATGGCAGCGAAGCCGAGTACGACGCGATCATGGGCGTCAACGTCAAAGGCGTATGGCTGTGCATGAAGCACCAGATCCCGCTGATTCTGGCTCAGGGCGGCGGCGCCATCGTCAATACCGCCTCGGTCGCCGGTTTGGGCGCGGCGCCGAAGATGAGCATCTACAGCGCTTCCAAGCACGCGGTCATCGGCCTGACCAAATCCGCCGCGGTCGAATACGCGAAGAAGAAGCTGCGGGTCAACGCCGTATGCCCGGCGGTAATCGACACCGACATGTTCCGCCGCGCCTACGAGTCCGACCCGAAGAAAGGCGAATTCGCCGCGGCCATGCACCCGGTCGGGCGCATCGGCAAGGTCGAGGAAATCGCCACCGCCGTGCTCTACCTGTGCTGCGACAACGCGGCCTTCACCACCGGTCACGCGCTGGCAGTGGACGGCGGGGCGACCGCGATCTGATCGCGCTTCGCTCGCTGTACGCAAAAGGCGCCTACCCAGGCGCCTTTTTCGTTGGATGGATAGGAGATGGCACTAAGCGCGTAGGGCGGGTGAAACCCGCCACAGGTAAGGCAAATCCAGTCCCGGCGGGTTGCACCGCCCTACGGTCCGGTTATGCAGTCTTCCGTGCCGGTAGGTTGGCGCTGAGCGCAGCGAAGCCCAACAAGGCGCACCCGAAATCCAGATCAATCCTTACCCCAGTTCAGAATCACCAGGGTCAACATGCCCGCCACTATCCCCCAGAATGCCGAGCCGACCGAAAACAGCGTCATGCCCGAGGCGGTCACCAGGAAGGTGATCAGCGCCGCTTCGCGTTCCTTGGGTTCGCTCATGGCCTGGGTCAGGCCGCCGATGATCGAGGCGAACAGCGCAAGCGCCGCGATGGACAGGATCAGCGCTTTGGGCAGGGCGCCGAACAGGGCGGCGAGGGTGGCGCCGAAAATCCCGGCGATGCCGTAGAACAGCCCGCACCAGAGCGCCGCGGTGTAACGCTTTTGCGGGTCTTCGTGGGCTTCCGGGCTGGCGCAGATAGCCGCGCTGATCGCCGCCATATGAATGCCGTGGGAGCCGAACGGCGCCAACAGCATCGAAGTCAGGCCGGTGGTATTGAGCAGTGGCGAGGCCGGCACCTCATAGCCATTGGCGCGCAATACCGCCATGCCCGGCAGGTTCTGCGAGGCCATGGCGACGATAAACAACGGAATGCCGATACTGATCGCCGCGGCGAGGGAGAAGCTCGGCGTGGTCCATTCCGGGATGGCCAGTTGCAGCTCGAAATGCTCGAAGTTCAGCAGGCCGAACAGCCCGGCCAGCACGCAGCCGACGATCAAGGCCGCGAGCACCGCATAGCGCGGCAGTAGGCGTTTGCCGAACAGATAGGCCAACAGCATCGCCACCACCAATACCGGTTGCTGCTCGGCGGCCACGCAGATTTCCAGGCCGATCTTGAACAGCACCCCGGCCAGCAGCGCGGCCGCCAACGATCCGGGAATGCGCCGCATGATGCGGTCGAAGGTGCCGGTCAGGCCGATCAACACGATCAGCCCCGAGGCGAGGATATAGGCGCCGATCGCTTCGCTGTAGGGCACGCCCGGCAGACTGGTGATCAGCAGCGCCGCCCCGGGGGTCGACCAGGCGATCATCACCGGCGCGCGGTAACGCAGCGACAGGCCGATGCTGGTCACTGCCATGCCTATCGACAGCGCCCAGATCCACGAGGAAATCTGCCCGCTGGAAAGCCCGGCGGCCTGGCCGGCCTGGAAGATCAGCACCAGCGAACTGGTATAGCCGGTGAGCATGGCGATAAAGCCGGCCACCACCGCCGAGGTCGAGGTGTCGGCCAGAGGGCGAAGGCGAGGTTGGGTCAGTTCCTGCATCAGAGCAATCCGCTGTCCGTGACTATGGGATAGAGCGAGGCCACCAGCAGCAAGGCCATGCCGATATTGAAGCCGCGCAGCACCCGCGGGTTTTTCAACCAGTTGCGCAGCAGGCTGCC
>CBIHQF010000234.1:0-6497 GCA_966211665.1 uncultured Pseudomonas sp.
CTCTAGGCAGTGCCCAGTGTGCCACTGGAGGACAAAATCAAATTTATCAATTGTTGAGAGTTTATCAATCTTGTCCTTCAAGCCTTTAGTCATATTGATTGAAGAAATGAATTAGCTGCCGCCTCAATCGCGTAGTTCACAGACAAAACTGAGGACTTAGCCAGCGCACTATTCAGTTCTGCGCTCTCGCACGCAATCGCCGCCTCATAGAGCAGAACCGCGTCCGAGAAAATCAGCAAGAAATTATTTTCTCGCACTGTAACTTTACGAATCATGTCCCCTCCCATTGTCTCAAGCTCCCCCATAAGGATCCGTGAACGCAGGATGGCAGCTTGAGCTGCCTATTTTTCATAGACTTCAGGATTGGTCGGATTGGGTCAACAGATGCCGATTCAGCGCCTGAATCGCCCCCCAATTTCTTAGGCACCTATGAGCGAAGCAAACGACAGTTTTCTACCAGAGCTGGGCCCTTGATGATCGACCGCTCTTGGCCGCTTCCTGCCCTCTCGCTCCAAAGCATCTATGCCGGTCTGGCACCACCTACTACCAAACCATCCCTAACCGGCTGCCAGGCCAGAAACTCCGAATGCCTAAGCCTATAACGGGCCACGCTGCCTTCGTGCAGGTATTTCAGGGCATTGCTGAGCAGTTGGGCGAAGGCATCCTGGTCTTCAGGCGCCGCCTTTTCCTGGGCGAGTTGCCTGATCAGTTCGGCGCTGGGCGCCAAACGTTGTTTGACCACCCCTTGCACGGCCTCGATCATCGCCGCGCGGTAGCGCATTCGTAGCGGATCGGGGTCGCTCATGCTCTGGCTGATGGCCAGGTAGCGCTGGCATGAGCGCTCGTAGGCCCAGACAAATACGTCACGCAGCAACTCGATACGGTTCAGCTCATAGACGCCCAGAATGCCTTCCACATAGGCGCGCTCCGGCACGTCGATAAAGGACAGCGGGCAGAGGTTATGGCGGATCAATGGGATGTTCGCGCCGATACGCGATACCCGTTTGTTGACATCCTCGAATGGCTGCAAGTAAGGCAACTGCACCATCAGGAAAAACGCCTGTTCAAAGGGATCGGCAATGGCCGCAGCCTTGCGCAGCAGCTCGATAAAGCAGTCTTCCAGCACCTGAGGTAAGGCGAGCGGCTGAAAAACGGTGGCGGAAATTTCCACCGGGCGGCGACGCAAGCGCCCGCAGGCCTGCTCATCGGCCATCAGATTTTCCGCGAGGATGGCGTGCAGATTTTTGAAGGTGAAGGGGTTGAAGTCGACCTGATCGACATCCTCGATCAGCATCTCGATGGCCGCTTTGTGGTTGAGGATCATCTGGGTTTCCTGGGCATCCTTGCCCTGCGCCACTTGGCCGAGTTCGATCAGATTCTGCGTATCCAGGCGGCTGTAGGTGTTGCCCTCCAGGCGCGATGAAGCCCAGGACAGATCCACCAGCAGCCGATTGTAGATATCCCTGGCATAGGTGCCGGCCGGTCGCGCGGCCTGTGCGGTGCGGCCAATCTCATGCAGTTGCGCACGCAGCGACTCGGGCAGATAGAAGCTCACCCCTGGCTCGTAACTCTCAAGAAATTCGTGCTGGTAACCCACTGGCCGCCGATGCATTAACGGGCGGCGGACTTGATCGCGGATTTCCGCGCCTGCCGGTGAGAGCGGGACATACAAGTCGGCGTCGTAGGCATCGGCAACCGCCCTCGGCTCAGATACCTCGGTAGCAGTGCCGTGAGGAACGCTCTGGTAGACCAGGGCAACACTTTCACCGCTGGAAACGATGCGTTTCTGCGCGAGCAGCTTTTCCAGTCGGCGCTGCAAGGTACGCCGATTGAGCGTCAGGGACAGGCGCTGGGCTAAGGTACTTTCCAGTTCGGCAATGCCGATACCCTCGCGCCGCTCGGCGATTAGCGCTTCGATGGCGTTGAGTTGTGTGTCCAGACGGGAATCGGCCATGGCAGGTCCTTGGGCAAAGCAATCGACACGCTTGTCACGCTTTACAGGGGCGCGACAAAAAGCACGACACCAATATGTCGCTTAAAGTGTCGCGCTTCAAGGAAAAATGTCGCGCAAATTGTCGCGCTTTTCATGAAGACCTCAGCCCGCGCAACGTGGCGAATGCGGATGATGTCGGGGGGCGTATCCAATCCGCAGCCAACGCCTGGAAAAGCGACGAAGCAACCGCGCGTTGTAGGTTGGCGCTGAGCGTAGCGAAGCCCAACGCCTGCCTCCGCACAACCCGGTTTTAGCCGGCAACACTCACTATCTACCCCGCCCCGCCAACACTCGCGTCGCGCCCTGGGTTTGCCGGCAGTACCAGAGCACCCGGCTGACGCCGCGGGTGATGGCCACATAGGCCAGGCGCCGGCTTTCGTCCTGCATGGCCTGGTCGTAGCTGTTGTTGAAGAAGCCGGAGTAGGCATAGAGCGCATTGCGCAGCGGGTGCGGCTCGGGGGGTTGGCAGTCGTCGAGGATGATCGCCACTTCGGCTTGCAGGCCCTTGGCGCGGTGGATGGTGTAGGCCTTGACCGGCAATTTCTTGTCCAGTTGGGCCTGGATCTGCTGCAAGGGCTCGTTGCGCCGACTGAGGATCAGCACGGCGGTGCGCTCGGCGGATTTACGCGTGGCGACATGGGCGCATTGGGCGTGGATTTCCTTGAGCAGCTCCGGCAATCGGGCTTTGCTGTCGAAGCGCTGGATCAGCCGCACGCCATGGTCCCCAGGCTGCATGGCCTTGCAGGCCTGGCTGGTTTTCGCCTGTTTGTAGGCCACACCGCCCAGCACCGCCTCGCCGTCGCGGATGATCGGCTCGATCGAGCGGTAGTTGGTCGCCAGCATCAGCGTGGCACTGCTCTTGGCCCGCCCCCTGCTGGGGAAGTATTTGTCGAAATCCATAAACAATTCCGGCGAACTGCCGCGCCAACCGTAGATCGACTGCCAGTCGTCGCCGATGGCCATCAGGCTCACGGCCTCGCCCTTGCCGGCCTGGGCGCGGTGAAGGGCTTGCAGCCACTGGACGATTTGCGGGGAGATATCCTGAAACTCGTCGATCAACAGATGATTGAACGGCGCCAACACCTGGGCCGGCATACCCTGCCCGCCCGCTTCCAGGCGCTCAGTGAGCAGCTGAAACGCCGCGTTGAAGGTCATCAAGCCCTGCTCTTGCAGGCAGCTTGCGAAGCGTTTCCAGAACAGTATCAGCGCTTCGATAAAGCAGCGCTCCTGAGCGGCGCAGGCCAGCTTCTGCACATCGATCCGCTCGATGCGGATGCCGATGCTTTCGATAAAGCCGGCCTGCGCATAGAAGGCCTCGAATAGCGGCACCGGGATGAATTCGCCCTGCAATTTGAAGCCATCCAGCGGCGCTTTGGCGGCGCGCTTGCCCGGTGGCTCATCTGGCGCGGGTAAACCCAGCAGGCGATGCACACGCTCGCGAAAACCCGGCTCATCGGCATAGCACTGCTGATAGGCCTGCTTGAGCAGACGCTGCTGCGCGGGGCGCAGACGGGCGGAGGTCAGCGGGTTATCCAGTTCGGCGCTTGCCGCCTGCTTGTCGTCCAACTGCTCGAACCAGCGCGGACTGTTCAACGCCGCCTTGGCCATCACCCCCATGGCCGAATGAAAGGTACGCACACATTGGCGTGCCTGGGCGGCATCGAACGGGTACTGGAAAAAACCCAACACCTTTGTCAGTTGTTCGCGCAGTTGCGCGCAAGAGGCGTTGGTAAAGGAAATCACCGTCAGCCGCTGCGGCTCGATGCCCAGATGACAAAGCATGAACACCACCCGCAGCATCAGGGTGGTCGACTTGCCCGAGCCCGCCCCGGCGAAGATCCGGGTCAGCGGCTGGTTGCCGAGGATCATCGCCCACTGCTCGTCCGACGGCGCGCTGACCACACCCGCCTCCACCGCCTCGGCGACCCGTGCGCGCATGGCCTGCACTTGTGCTTCGTCGACCGCCATCAAGCCAGGTCCGTAGATCGCCTGATTACTGGTTTTAGCGGGCTGCGTTCGGGGTTTCGACGACTTTTTCGCACCGCCGGCTTTGGTCTTGCGCGCCGGGGCGGCACTCTTCTTCTGCCGCGCGCGGGGCTTTTGCTGCGCGGCCGCCGCCTCGCGCTCGGCGCGCAGATAAGCGGTGGTACGCGGGAAGTAACGCGCCAAGGCCCCGGAAAGGAGCTGCTTGTAGCGCTCGACGGCAGAAGGCATGCGGCGACCTGACGGTGAGATAGAGCCTTGAATGATAAGTGCTTTTTAGCAATGGCTGGCAATTGATATGGCTATATACCCGTTAGTTGCATGGGAATGCCGCGGGTACGATCAGCGGTAGTGGCCGTCCCGTAGCCTGGATGAAATCCGGGAGCGTTGTCAGCCGCACAAACGCTCCCCGGATTGCATCCGGGCTACCAGGGTGCGCTCAGACACAGCGCAGGTATTGTAGGAGGCGCGCCCCCGCGGCGAATGCAGCCCGCAGGGGGGCAAGCCCGATGGTTTGGCCGATACAGCGAAAAGCTCGCCCCGAGGTCGGGCCTCCTACGGCTATGGGCAATTCATGCCCCGCGGGGCCATTCGACAGCGCTCTCTGCAAACGCGTCCAACCCAGAGCAGAACCGAAAAGTCATCTGTTGTTCTTGACGCCGCGCCGCTTCGCTTCTTGACTCAAGCAACCACTCCCCACGACAAGGAAAGTTACTACCATGTCTTCTGCCGTCCCTAGCGATACCACCGTCGTCAAAGCCGCCATCTACCCGCCTATCGGCATCGCCCGCGTCGGCAACAGCCCGGACGCGTTCTATTTCGCCCCCGAAGTGCCCGACCCGCGCCCCGAAGCGCCGGGCTTCTACCGCGACGCCAGCGGCGCACTGAAGCGCGAGGCCGCGCGTTTTCGCCTCTACGGCCTGAATGCCGCCGGCCAGGCGGTGGCCGAGTTGACCGCGGACAATGCCGAGATCGAATGGCTGGCCACCCTGGCCAACACCAAGGCCGCCTGGTATCAGTTCCAGATCGCCCTGGATATTCCGGAAGCGGCCACGGCGCCGCTGTCATTCCTGCGCAATATGGCCGTGGCCGACCGCAGCCTGCTGAGCATCACCCCCGGCGAACGGCGCATCGCCGGATGCAATCAGCAAGGCCCGGCGCATGCCTTCGCCAACGGCCGCTTCATGGGCAAAGAGGTCTATCTCGGCGAACTGCGCACCGATGCCCAGGGCCGTTTGATCGTCCTCGGCGGCCACGGCAAAGCCGCTTCCTACAACGGCGCGGCGGCCATCACCTTCGCCAACAACGAAGGCTGGCACGACGACGTGGCCGACGGCCCGGTGAGCGCCACAGTGCGCTACCAGGGCAAGGATCTGCCGGTGGATCCGGCCTGGGTCGTGGTAGCGCCACCCAACTACGCGCCGCAGCAGAAATCGGTACGCACCATGTGGGATTTGCAGCGCGATCTGTTCGTCGCCCAGGGCAGCCTGCCGGCACCGCGGCGGCCCTCGTTCGAGAACGACATACGGCCGATTTTCGAGCGCCTGTCGCGTCTGCAGTGGGTCAACGCCGGCTTCGCCGCGGCCTTCGGCTGGGGCGGCAGCACGCCGTTCAGTCAGGCCGAGTGGATGGCCAGGCTGGCCAGCCCGGCCGAGGAAACCCGCGAATGGCGCCTGACCCTGTTCAACCAGTTCCGTCAATTCAAGCGCGACGCCTGGGCACCCTCGCCCTGGCCCTGGTTGTATGGCGACGCCATGAGCGTGCCGCCCGCGGAAAACCCGCGGCAGAACGCGGCGCTGAGCAATCTGCAATTGCGCTTTCTGCACCAGTGGGCCGAGGGCGACTTCGACGCCGATTACGATCCCCATGCCCTGCCGCCGGCCTGCATCGACGAGGTGGCGCTGGTCGACCAGCCGGACTGCCTGACCCGCGCCGCCATGGAGTTCTGCCTGGCGGATGCCTTCCACCCCGGCTGCGAAATGACCTGGCCGATGCGCCAGGCCAGCATGTACATGGCGCCGTTCCGCCTGGCCCATCAGCCCAAGGGCTGGGTCGAACCGGACTACGGCGGCGTGCTCACCCCGGATGCCATCAGCGGCCCCTGCAGCGCCCAGGCCGCGGGCGGCATCAGCCGCTGGATGGCCGTGCCCTGGCAGACCGACACCGCCAGTTGCCGCTCCGGCTACCAGAAGAGCTATGACCCCTACGTACCGACCTTCTGGCCGGCCCGCGTGCCCAACCAGGTGCTGAGTCAGCAGGCCTACGAGATCGTTATGGACGAAAGCCTGCCGGCCGAAGAGCGGCTGCGCGCCTTCGCCAAACGCGCCGCCTGGATACGCCCGCTGGGCAATATCAGCTACCAGGACCAGATCAACAATATGATCGCCGACATCGCCCAGATGGGCATCGTCGAAGTGCGCGAAGGGCCGCACGATGGCGCGGGCGTCCCCAGTCAGTTGGAGGTGGACCAACTGCCGCCGCCGAGCCGCGTGGAAAAAGGCCTGCTCGCCAGTCAGGCGTT
>CBIHQF010000235.1:0-6483 GCA_966211665.1 uncultured Pseudomonas sp.
AGGTTGTCGCCCCGGGCCGCGATCTGCTCGCGGGTGAACTTGCGCCAGCGGCCGGTTTCGCCGGTATCGACGCGGCGGGCCAGTGCGTCCGGGCCGCCCTTGGGGTCATCGCCGAACACGTCTTCGAACTTGTCGCGCGGGATGTCGGCGGCCGCATCGGCCGGGGTGTGGAAGTAATCGCGGCTGAATGGGGTGCGCTTGCCGAACTGGGGCATGTTGGCACGCATGTCGTAAATCCAGACTTCCTTGGTGTTGCCCTTGTCGGTCTTGCCACGGGTGAAGAACAGCACGTTGGTCTTGACGCCCTGCGCATAGAAGATACCGGTGGGCAGACGCAGGATGGTGTGCAGGTTGCACTTGTCCATCAGGTCGCGGCGGATGTCGGTGCCGATGTTGCTTTCGAAGAGCACGTTGTCGGGCAGCACCACGGCGGCGCGGCCGCCGGGCTTGAGACCGCGGTAGATGTGCTGCAAAAAAGCGAATTGCTTGTTGCTGGTGATGAAAATGAGGTCGTCACGGGTAGGTAATCCGCCGCCTTTCTTGGTGCCAAAGGGCGGGTTGGAAAGGATCAGGGTTGCCGGAGGGAGTTTCTTATAATCATCGCTCAAGGTGTCGCCATAGGTCACTCCACCTTCGATGCCATGCAAGAGCATGTTCATCAATGCGAGGCGATGGGTATCTTGAACGAGCTCCATACCGTAGAAGGTTTGGTTCCGGTAGCGACGCTGAACCTCTTCATTGAGACTGTAAATGTCGCTCTTCCCGCGAAGATAGTTGTTTGCTGCGATCAAAAATCCACAGGTGCCTGCCGCAGGGTCCTGTATCACATCGCTGAGCTGCGGCTTCATCACCGCGATGATGCTGTCGATCAGGTCACGAGGCGTGAAGTACTGACCGGCACCGCTCTTCTTCTCACCGGCGTTGCGCTCCAACAAGTCCTCGTACATCCTGCCCAAGTCGTCGCGATCGACGCTGTACCAGTCGAGCCCGTCGATGTCGGTTACCAGTTTGCTGAGCGTGGCGGGCTTGGTGATGAAGGTGTTGGCGTTGGCATAGATTTCCTGCACCGCGCCACGACCGTGCAGACCGTAGTCCAATAGCATTTCCTTGTAGAGGTCGAGCCGATCCGGAGCTGACGCGGTGAGCAGATCGTCCCAGCGGGTTCCGGGTTGCTCCACTTTAGGGGCGCCTTTCTTTCGTTCAGTGGGTTTCCACACCTTGAGCCGGTCTTCCTGACCGGTCTCTTTCATCATCTTGAGGAATAGCAGGTAGGTCAGTTCGCTAAGGTACTGGTGGTAGGTGACACCATCGTCGCGCAGGACGTGGCAGAGCGACCAGAGTTTTGCGCCGATATCGATGGCAGCGTTATGGTTGGACATGGATTCGAGATTTAGTGTTAGGCGGATTTGGGCTGTGGTGCCCAAAGCGCATCGTTAAAGGCCGCCAGCACGGGTTGAAGCTGGCCGTTGAAAATCTTGTCGAGGCGATTGAAGCCGCCTCCTTCGCGTTTGAAGATGAGATCAGGGTCGTCCAGAGCTGCGCGGTCTACCAGCACATTGGCCTTGGTCTGGGCGGCGATGCGCTTGAGCCAGTCGCGCTGTGGCGTGGTCCATGACGTGCCGCCGGGCGGATGGGCCAGCAGGTGTTGCAAGGCGTGGTCTACCCGCTCGCTGTAGGGGAGCAAAGGATCGCCGATGGCTGCCTGACGGATGTAACCGACGATGCGGGCAGCGATGTCCTGATTGGTGAGCTCACGCCAGGCGGTGGCGAGGCTGGTTTCCGTGAAGCCGGCGGCGTCGAGGGCCAGCACCAGTTCGCGCAACTGGGCACGGGTGAGGTCGCGCGGACGAGTCAGTACGGTCAGCAAGGCTGGTATCTCGTTGCCGTGGCTCTTGATGTAGTCGCCGAATTCGCGCAGATAGTCTTCTGGTTTGTGCGCCTTGCCGTAGCCGCGCTCGGTACGCTCGAAGCGGTCCGGGTGGTCTGATATGTACAAGGTGCGGGGTGTCCCGTTGGATTGGCGGTCGAGCAGTTCGCCCAGCCCTGGGTTGTTGATAAACCAGTTGGCGACATCGGCCAGGGGCATGGTTTTCAGCTTCTGGATAAAGTCGTTGGGCGCCATGCCGGCCTTGGCTTCGAATGCTTCGCGATCCTGCTGCGATAAATGGCGTTTCTTGCGTTGCAGTTTGGCGAGGAACTGGTCGCGCGCCAGAGCGGTTGCCGCCTCGTCTTTGAGGGTGGCGAGTTCCTGGGCCAATTGGGCAAATCCGATTTTTGGATTGACGACCACTGGCTGCATGGCTGTCATGTCGCCCACGGCCTCGAAAATTCGCACGGCATCGAATACCCGGAAGGTTTCCTTTACCTCGGTGCCGTCGAAATCGCACAGGCGCGTGGCGCGACCGAGCATCTGGTCGAACAGGATGCGGCTATTCACCTGGCGCAGGAATACCAGGTTGCAGATTTCGGGAACATCTACGCCGGTGGTCAGCAGGTCTACGGTGACGGCAACGTTGGGCAGGCGTTCGTTTTTGTAGCGCCGAATCAACTGCAGGGGTTTGTCGGCAGCGCCGGTGATTTTGATGACCGCGTCGTCCTCGACGCTGCCGTATCGTTTCTCGAAGGCCTGTTTGAGCAGGTCCACCACCAGGTCGGCATGGCTATCGGTGACGCAGAAGATCAGCGTTTTGCGGCGTCCGGCCGGATCCAGCTCTTGCGCCAGGTACTCGCAGATGACTTCGTTGAAGGAACGGGTAATGACCTTACGGTTGAAGTCCTCGACCTTGAGGTTGATCGCGTCGGGGGTCTTGAAGAGCTCGATCTGTTGGCGGCCGGTGTCGTAGACCTTGACCTCTTCGCCTACCCGCCAGGTCATGACCTGGGTAGACAACTCTGTATGGATTTGCACCGGCGGTTCATAGTCCACCAGATAGCCGTCAATCACGGCTTCGCGGTAGCCGTAGGTGAACGCCGGGGGACCGAAGATCTGCGTAGTGTGCAGCGCCGGTGTGGCGGTGAGGCCGACCTTGACCGCATCGAAGTAGTCGAGAATGCGCCGGTACTTGGAAATGTAGTCGTCGTAGCCGCGGAAACTCAGTTCGGTCTCCGACAGCTCGCGGTCAAGCAGATAGCCTCGGTGGCACTCATCCACCACGATGCAATCGTATTGATCGATCGGTGGCGGCGCGGCATCTTCGGGTGCGTACAAAACACGCTGAACCATACCCTGTATGGTTGCGATATGCACGGCGGTGTCACCGTCCGGTTGTGGATGCTCCAGCTCCTTGATGCCGAAGATATCGGCAAAGGTCTGCAGCTTTTCCATGCGCGTGTCTTTGAATGCGTTCGCCGCCTGTTCGCCGAGGGCCGAACGATCCACCAGAAACAGGATGCGCCGAAAGCGTTTGGCTTTGAGCAGGCGGTAGATGAGCGCGATGCAGGTTTTGGTCTTGCCGGTACCGGTGGCCATGGCCAGGAGGATGGCGCATTGGCCTTCGCCGATGGCCGCTTCAGCCGCCCGGATGGCTTGCTCCTGATAAGGGCGCAACGGAAAGCCGTAGTCGCAGGGTGTATTGCCGAGTTCGACATGGGCTTGGGCGATATCTTGCTGCAAAAGCGCCTTGAGTCCATCCGGGGTATACCAACCGTCCAGCGCGTGACTCAGGTTCTCGGGTCGGCGCAGATCGCAGAACCAGACGCCGCTTTGTTGCGCCAGCTGGCGAAGATAAGGACGGCCGTTAGTCGAGAAAACGAAAGGTACGCGAAAAGCGCTATCGGCTCCAAAGTTGGTTGCCGGCAGTTCAGTTTCGGAC
Organism: uncultured Pseudomonas sp.; assembly: GCA_966211665.1. Classification (GTDB taxonomy): domain Bacteria; phylum Pseudomonadota; class Gammaproteobacteria; order Pseudomonadales; family Pseudomonadaceae; genus Aquipseudomonas. Next base: position 3,813 of record CBIHQF010000235.1, read on the forward strand.
GAAGGCTTGAATCCGCGGCTGTAGCGCTTGGCCTGTTGCAGCGCGGCGGAAACGTCCAGATGCTTGCGTTTGGCCTCGACTACTGCGACCGGCTGCAGGCCAATGAAGAGCACATAGTCTGCCGGGCCCGTTTCGGTGGGCCATTCGGCGATGGCCATGTTTTGACCGCGCTGTGGGCGGGCGCCCTTGGCAAAGGTCAGGAGAGTTGAATCCACGGTCCAACCGGCGGTAGCGAGTTGTTCGTCGATGATCTTGCGGGTATCGGCTTCGCTCAAGTTTACCGTGGCGGCGGCGGTGTTGGCTGCTTCTACCAACCGGGCAACGGCTTGGGGCGTCTGGGCGCTGGCCTGTGCCTGTATTGCTTCAAGACGCAGTGCCATTTCGTGCCTGGCAGTTTCAGCCTCTGCAGCCATGGCTTCCCAGACGGCGCGCTCTTCCTCGGTTTGCTGAACGCGTGCCTGTGTTACCTCCAATGCCTGCGTTGCATCCTGATGGGCTGCACGAAAAGCAAGAACTTCCCGCTGCAAGGCCTCAAGTTCGGCCTTGAGGTCTGCGCTTTCATCGACCGGCGGTATCGGCGGAATGAATGGCCCGGACTTAAAAGCGGGATCCTTGAGCGTACGGTGAAACCAGACACCCAATTGCCAGGCTAGGCGCATCGCCAGCAGCGCCGTACGATGGTCTCCAGCAAGATTGTGGTTGGCGTCATTGCCAGCTTTACGAATTTCGTGGAAAAGCCCGCCAACCTCACGCGGCACAATGCCATGGTCTTGTAGACGCCGTAGTAGGTCGATCTGCCTTTCGTCCGAAGAAGTGTATAGACCAACCCGGGAAGCCACCGACTGTGCCATCGCCTCTGCGAGCTGACGAAGTTTCAGGAGACAGGTATTCGGGTCATCGGCGAAGTAGCGCTCGGCGAGCAATCCCAATCGCTCAAGCTGCTCGTCGTGAGCCTTGAGTTGCGAAAAATTGCTTTGCTGGCGAACACTGGGCATGAGTTCCCCCTATCGCAACTCGTACCAGACGCCCCGGCCAGCACCATGCTGACTGAGGTGGCCTTGTTCAACCAAGGCCCGGAAATGCTGCTTGAGCGTGTTGCGATTTCCGTTGGTCAGCCGAATCGCATCGCCCATGGTGATGCGGCCATGTTCCCGGGCGAACTCGACGATCTGTAGAGAAAGCTCAGGGAGCGCGGCCAGCACCAGCTTTTCACGCTCGACCTTGCGATTGAGACGGCGGACCTGCTCAGCGAGCGCGCGCAGGAAGAACGTCAGCCACGGCTGCCAGTTCGGCGCACTCGTGCGGATCGTGCCTTGCGTTTGTCGCAACGCTAGGTAATAGGCCTCCTTGCTCTGCTCGATCACGCTTTCCAACGAGCTATAAGGTACGTAGGCGTAGCCGGCGTGCAATAGCAGCAAGGTGGTGAGAACCCGGCTAAGCCGACCATTGCCATCCTGAAATGGGTGGATTTCGAGGAAAACCACGATCCAGATACCGATGAGCAGCAAAGGATGAAGCTGTGCCGCTTGGCGCTCCGCGTTGAACCACTCATTGAGTTCAGTCATCAAGGACGGCGTATCGAAAGGTGTCGCGGTTGCTAAAACGACACCCAGTTGTTTCCCATCCTCGTCAAAAGCGACCACGCTATTCGTGGAGGTTTTGTAATTGCCGCGATGCCAAGCATCTTTCTCGCTGTAAGTCAGTAAATCGCGGTGCAGTTGCTTGATGTGGTTCTCAGTCAGCGCGATGTCTTGCCAGGATGAAAACACCAGCTCCATAACCTCGGCATAGCCGGCTACTTCTTGTTCATCCCGCGTCGTGAAAGACTTAATCTGCAGATTGGACAGCAGGCGCTCGACCTCGCGATCGGACAACCTGCTACCCTCGATGCGTGTGGACGAACCGATGCTCTCAATGGTAGCGACCCGCCGGAGTGCGGATAGCCGATCCGGCGCAAGCGTGCCGAGCGCGCGCCATGCCCCCTTGAACTCATCGACACCGGCGATGAGGCTCAGGATTTCTGGGGTTATTTGAACGGAATTCGTAACGATCATGGGCGCCAATATTACACCCATTTGCACCCATTTCAACACAGCAATCCCAAAATACGCATGGCGTGATTTTTTGCCGTCCGGCGGGTATTGGTGCGAAGTTGATGCAGTTGACCAAGATTATGACCGACAGCTTTGGCCGGCCTGCGCTCCACTCAGATACCTACCGTTGAACCAACACTGCCTTGAATGGCCGGAGTGGGTCGAATTGAGACATTCACGCAGTTCCGGCTGATTTTGTTTTTCAACTACTTTGCTCACTTCAAACCAAACGATAAAGCCATCCGACGGACTTTGCTTGTCTTCGTGCTAACAGTAAAACAAAGGCTTAGGCGAGCTAACCTCGACCAACTATATTCATTCTAGTCACCCGTGTGACTGTTGTTCTTTGCCAATATAGTCTGGGACAGCGCAATAAAGTCTGAGACGAAGACGGGCGCGCACTAATAGAGTCGGGGGTAATTATCCAAAGAAAACTTGGAAAACTGGCCGCTTATCCCTGAAGAGCTTCGCCCAGTTTTTATTGACCTAGATATGAAGTTCGACTGGTAAGTAGACATGAGCTTCACACTCACTATCTACGGCGAAGAAACGGATTCCAGCAGTGAACGGACTTTATG
>CBIHQF010000236.1:0-6460 GCA_966211665.1 uncultured Pseudomonas sp.
AAGATCGCACTTCTAGGCGCCCTGACGCTCTCCGCCATCAGCACCCTAAGCGTCGCCAGCCAGGACAGCCTGCGCATCGGCATCGAAGCGGCCTACCCGCCGTTCGCCTTCAAGACCCCGGACGGCAAGATCAGCGGTTTCGACTACGACATCGGCAACGCCCTGTGCGCCGAAATGCAGGTCAAGTGCGAATGGGTCGAGCAGGAATTCGACGGTCTGATCCCGTCGTTGAAAGTGCGCAAGGTCGACGCCGTGCTGTCGTCGATGTCGATCACCGCAGACCGTTTGAAGTCCGTGGACTTCAGCAAAAAGTACTACCACACCCCCGGCAAACTGGCGATGAAGGCCGGCAGCGTGATCAACGACCCGCTGGTCGACCTCAAGGGCAAGAAAGTCGGCGTGCAGCGCGCCTCCACCTACGATCGTTACGCCTCGGACAAATTCGAGAAGGCTGGCATCGAAGTGGTGCGCTACGCCTCGCAGAACGAAGCTTTCCTCGACCTGACCTCGGGCCGTCTGGACGCCACCCTGGCCGACATCGTCAATATCGACGAAGGCTTTATCAAAACCGACGCGGGCAAGGGTTTCGCCCTGGTCGGCCCGGACTTCAACGACCCGCAGTACTTCGGTAACGGCGCCGGTATCGCCGTGCGCAAGGGCGACACCGAGAACGCCGCACGCATCAGCGCGGCGATCGACGCGATCCGCGCCAACGGCAAATACCAGGACGTGCAGGCCAAGTACTTCGCGTTCGACATCTACGGCGAATAAACCAACCTCGCGACAACACGGGCGCGTATTCGTGGGTTAGTGGCGCGGAACCGGGTTGGCGAAGCAACTGCGGGATCTGTGCGCCACGTAACCCACCAAGCGGTCTTCGGCTTGGCCCCGCTGGTGGGTTACGGCGCAACCGATCAGGCATCGACAGATAGCTCGTGGTCATGCGCCTAACCTACACGGCCTATCCCACAAAAAACCGCCTGCAACATCATCGAAACAACCAAGGATCTCCGGCATGGAGCATATTCAACATCTGCTGCCCTGGAGCAGCTCGGGCACCGAGCGCCGGCTGTCGCTATGGCGTTTCGGCAGCGGGCCGCGCAAGGCGTATATCCAGGCCGCGCTGCATGCCGATGAGCTGCCGGGCATGCGCGTGGCGGTGGAACTCAAGCGGCGTTTGCGCGAACTGGAAGAGCAGGGTCGGCTGATCGGGGTGATCGAACTGGTGCCGCTGGCCAATCCGATCGGCCTCGGACAACTGTTCCAGGCCACCCACCAGGGGCGTTTCGAGTTAGCCCGCGGGCAGAACATCAATACCCCTTTACCCGCCCAGGCGGAGCTGATCGAGCAGGCCGTGGAAGGTCGCCTGGGCGACGATGCGCAGGCCAACGTGCAGCTGATTCGACGCGCGATGCGGCAGGCGCTGGCCGAGCTGCCACCGCCCCGCTCGGAACTCGAAGGCTTGCGCCGCCTGCTGCTGCAACATGCCTGCGACGCCGATGTGGTGCTCGACCTGCACTGCGATTTCGAGTCGATCATGCTGCTCTATGCCCTGCCCCAGCACTGGCCGAGCCTGCGCAATCTGGCTGCCCGTCTGCGCGCTGGAGCGGTGCTGCTGGCTGAGGACTCCGGCGGCAATTCCTTCGACGAAGCCTGCGCGGTGCCCTGGTTACGTTTGTCCGAACGCTTCGCCAATGCCGCCATCCCGTTGGCATGCCTGGCGACCACCATCGAGCTACGCGGCATGGCCGATACCGACCGCGCGCAGGCCTCGAACAGCGCCGACGACATCCTCGGCTTTCTCGCCGAGCAGGGCTTTATCACCGGTGAATGGCCGCCCGCGCCGCTGCTCTGTTGCGAGGCCACGCCCTTTGCCGGCGCCCAGTACGCTTACGCGCCGCACCCGGGCGTGGTGAGTTTTCTGCAACCCCTGGGCGCCCGAGTCAAGGTCGGCGACCCGCTGTTCGAAGTCATCGACCCGCTGAGCGACCAGCACAGCCTGGTACTCGCCGAGACCGACGGCATCCTCTATGCCCGCGAGCGCCTGCGCTACGCCCAGCCCGGCTTGTGGCTGGCGAAAGTCGCCGGACGCACGCCGATTCGCCTGGGTCGCCTGCTCAGCGACTGAGGGATAAAACCGGGTTCACGCCGGGCGGTTCAGCGGCGCCCGCTTCGGATACACTGCTGCCACTCGCGCCGGTCATTGCCCGGCGCACGGGCCCACCGGGCCCTTCTGTCACCAACAGTGTGCGATGCCCATGCCGACAACCCAGAACAACACGACCGTCTACGCCGCGCCGGTGATGCGCAAGCTGGCGGAGATCGTCGGCGACCTGCAGCCATCGTTGCGCAAGGTCGCCGACTTCATTCTGCGCCACCCGCTGAAAGCCGCGACCCTGACCATCGAGGAACTGGCCGTCGCCACCGCCACCTCACCAGCAGCGGTCAATCGCCTGGCCAAGGCCATCGACCTGGGCGGCTACACCGGACTGAAAGCCGAGCTGGTGGGCACCCTGCAACAGATGGTGTCGCCGGTGGACAAGCTGCGCAACGAACTGGCGCAGCGCACCGACGGCGGTTTCGGCCTGCACGAGCAACTGCAGATCTCCACCAGCAACCTCGCCACCGCCCGCAGCAACAACAGCGAAGGCACTTTCGAGGCTTTCGTCAGTTGCCTGATCGAGGCGCGCAAAATCTACATTCTCGGCTTCGGCAACAGCGCCTATATGGCCGGCCTGGCCGCGGCCAATCTGGTGCCGTTCTGCGCCGACGCCAGCGCCATCAGCATGGAGGGCGGCAACGAAAACGCCGCCTACCGCCTGGCCGCGATCACCGACCGCGACGTGCTGCTGGCGATCTCGCTGCCGCGTTATTCCCTCGATACCCTGCAGCTCTCGCGCTTCGCCAGCGAGCGCGGCGCCACCGTGCTGGCGATCACCGACTCGCCGGCCTCGCCGCTGACCGCGATCGCCCGGCACGCGCTGTTCGCACCGGCCGATCACCCGGTGCTGATCAGCTCCAACGGCGCCGTGCTGGCGCTGATCGAAGGGCTGGTCGCCGGGGTCATGGCGCGCAACAAGGAGGCGGTGCAACTGGCCGCCGAGCTGACCGAAAGCGTGATGTCCTACCTGCATATGCCGAGCGCCACGCAAAGCCCGCGCAAGGCAAAGAAGCGCCGCGCCGCGCTGCCGCCGCGCACGCCGTAACCAACGGTCATTCGCTCCCCGTTCCGCGCTTTGAGGATCGCCAATGACCGCCCGCACCCTGCTGCTCACCGCCCTGGCCATGCTCGCCTTCGCCGGCAATTCCCTGCTGTGCCGCCTGGCCCTGCGCGACGGCGATATCGATGCCGCCAGCTTTACCAGCCTACGCATCGTCAGCGGCGCCTTGACCCTGTGGCTACTGGTGCACTTGCGCCGTAGCGACGCGCCGAGTGCCGGTAGTTGGCCGGCCGCCGCCGCGTTGTTCGCTTATGCCGCGGCCTTCTCCTTCGCCTATAACAGCCTGGATGCCGGCATGGGCGCGCTGCTGCTGTTCGGTTCGGTGCAGATCAGCATGCTGCTATGGGGCTTTTATCGCGGCGAGCGCCTGAGCCGGCTGAGCACGGCCGGCCTGATGATCGCCCTCGCCGGCCTGCTCGCGCTGTTACTGCCGGGCGCCAGCGCACCGGCAACCGGCGGCGCGCTGCTGATGGTGCTGGCCGGCGCGGCCTGGGGCGCCTATTCGCTGCTCGGCCGTGGCGTGGCCGACCCGATGGCAGCCACTGCCGGCAATTTTCTGCGGGCGATTCCAATGGCGTTGGCGGTCAGCCTGCTGCTGCTCGACCGCGCGACCTGGAACCACAGCGGGGCGGTCTACGCCCTGCTGTCCGGCGCCGTGACCTCGGGAATCGGCTATTTCATCTGGTACGCCGCGCTGGCGGGCTTGAAATCCTTCCAGGCCGCCAGCGTGCAACTCAGCGTGCCGATCATCGCCGCCCTGGCCGGCGTCGTGCTATTGGACGAAACCCTGAGCCTGCGCCTCGTGCTCAGTTCGCTGGCGGTGCTCGGCGGCATCGCCTTGATCCTCTGCGCCAGGCAGCGCGCATGAGTCGCCGCCGTCGGGCTGGATCAAACCGGCGGCGCCGTTGTCCCCTATGCTGTGACCATCGAAACCGGAGCCCCGGCATGCCGTCCAACCGTATTGTTCGTGTCCTGCTCGCCAGCCTGTTATTCGCCGGCCTCGCCGCGTGCAGCACATTCGCGCCTCGCGACCCACTGCATATCGACCTGGTCGGCCTCGAGCCGCTGCCGGGCGAAGGCCTGGAAGTGCGCTTCGCGGTGAAGCTGCGTATTCAAAACCCCAACGACCGGCCGATCAGCTACGACGGAGTGGCCCTGCAATTGGCGGTCAATAACCAGCCGCTGGCCAGCGGCGTGAGCGACCAGAGCGGCCAGGTACCGCGCTTCGGCGAAGCGCTGATCCGCGTGCCGGTGACCATCTCTGCCTATTCGGCCATGCGCCAGGCCTGGGGCGCCGCCGACTATACCCCGGGCCAGGGGCTGCCCTACGAACTGAGCGGCAAACTCGGCGGCGGTTTGTTCGGCAGCGCGCGCTTTATCGACAGCGGCACGCTGAAATGGCCGGAGACGCGAGCGCTGCCGCAATAGACGCGAGCGTAGAGGCCGCAATGAGTATGTAGACGCTACTTCGTAGCACCGGCGTCGGCGCAGATTTCTGGTGCGCACGGCGCCCCTACGACGCGGGCACCTTCTCCCCCGGTTCCTTACCCTCATGGGACATGTGCTCGATCACCGCATTCAATTCGGCACCGAACAGCAGAACCGCCGCCGAGAGGTAGAGGTACAGGAGAAAAATGATGATCGCGCCGATGCTGCCGTACATGGCGTCGTAGGTCGCGAAGTTCTGCGCGTAGTAACCGAAGCCCAGGGAGGCGCTGATCCACACCAGCACCGCGAGCACCGAGCCCGGGGTGATAAAGCGGAATTCCTGCTCGACGTTGGGCGCCACGTAGTACACCGCAGCCACCGTCGACATCAGCAGCAGCACCACGATCGGCCAGCGCAACCAGGCCCAGAGCAGCACGACCAGGTATTCGATACCGAACTGCTGCGCCAGCCAGCTCATCCACTGCGGCCCCACCACCATGAAACCCGCCGCCAGCAACAACATGACAGCGGCCGCCACCGTATAGATCAGCGACAGCGGAAAGCGCTTCCAGACCGGGCGGGCCTCCGTCACGCCATAGGCCTTGTTGGTCGCATCCATGATCAGGCGCACCGCCGCCGAGGCTGTCCACAGCGCCACCAGAATACCCAAGGAAAACAGACCGACCTTCTGCGTTTGCAACTGCTCGATCACTGCGTCGACCAGCTCCATCGCCGCCCGTGGCAGCACCAGCGCGGCCTGCTCGCGCATCCAGTCGAGAAATGGCTGCAAGTCCAGCACGCCTATCAGCGCGACCATGAACAACAGAAAGGGGAACAACGAGAAGAACAGCTGAAACGCCAAGGCGGCGGCATATACGGACAGATCGTCCTTCACGAAATCGACCACCGTGCGTTTGATAACAGTGCCGAAATGGATGCCTTTCATTTCCGGAAAAAACATGTCGTCCCCAACCACGCTGCCAGGCCCAATAGCGATTGGAACGGGCATTACGCCAGCGAGTTCAACGGATAACGGCCCGCGCCGGACCCGCGCAGCGCAAGGCCGGCGGCAGCGCGTGCGCGATTGCCCGACAAAACCCTATATAATTCGCGGCTTTTACCGAAACCAACCCGAGGATTCCGCGTGAGCACGTTGCCGCCCTGCCCCAAATGCAATTCCGAATACACCTATGAAGACGGCCAACTGCTGATCTGCCCGGAGTGCGCCCATGAATGGTCGGCCGATGGCGCGGCCGATGCGACCGACGACGACAAGGTGATCAAGGATTCCGTGGGCAATGTGCTGCAGGACGGCGACACCATCACCGTGATCAAGGATCTCAAGGTCAAAGGCTCGTCGCTGGTGGTCAAGGTCGGCACCAAGGTCAAGGGCATCCGCCTGTGCGATGGCGACCACGATATCGACTGCAAGATCGACGGCATCGGCGCGATGAAGCTCAAGTCCGAGTTCGTGCGCAAGGTCTAGCAGGCTACAGGCCAGTGCGCACCCGTCTTTTTGGCAGTGCACGCCGCGCTGGCGGCCGGACAATTTGATATCCATTGGCTAGCATGAAGTAAGGATTCTCAGCCGGCTGTGAAACTTCGGAGATGCCGCCATGCGGCTCCTAGTGTTGATCGTACTTCTCATGGCGCACCCGCTATTGCAAGCCGAGCAATGGCGGGTAGTCGGCGACGGTCATGCCGCACCTTACAGCTTTACCGTCGAGGGCAATGACAACCCGCTTGGGCTGGATGTCGAGTTGATCAAAGCGGTGCTGAACGAAGCCGGGATTCCATACACGATGCGCCTT
>CBIHQF010000237.1:0-6459 GCA_966211665.1 uncultured Pseudomonas sp.
AACAAGGTGGCCGCCGGCTCGCCGGGTACCTCGAGGGGGTGATGATGGCGTATCGGCGAACGCACATCCGCACGGATGAAGATATCCCTGAGCGCTTCGATCAAACTGTCCCACGGCAGGGCGTTTTGTACCTGGTCGGCATTCAGTTGCATGGCGGTTTTTCCCATTGCTAAGGTGATTTCCATGCTACTCGCAGCCGTGCGTTTGCCATTGACCCAGGTGCTGGAGTTATATACCCGGACTATGAACTTCCTCCCATTCAGAACGGTCTTGGCACCATGAACAGCAGCCAGGCCCGACGCAATCTGATCGCGCTGCAGCATGGCGAGCATTGCCACGACTATGCCCAGGTGCTGATCGGTTGGCGCGGGCGGATGGATTGCGAGTTCAGCGACACTTCGGGGCGTTTGACCAACGGCACCGTCGCGCTGGTGCCAGCCTTGGCCGGCCATCTGTATGCCGGCCTCAGCGAAGACAGCGAGTTGCTGGTGATCGACGTGTCGCTGAGCGATCCCTATATCCGCGCGCTGGAGCAGGCTTGCGACCTGACGTTCAGCGAGACGCTGTTCCGGCGCCCGGAATTCATCACCTTGGATGCCGCCGCGATGCCTTTGCTGGATTTCGCCGCCGGGCAGCTGCAGCGTGGGGCGGAGCGGGGCGATGCACTGATCAGTTACCAGTTGGTATCGCTGTTCATGACCCAGCTGGTCCAGCTCTATTCATCGGTTCCAGCGCTACCGGTGGATTCGCGCTTGGCGCTCGCCGAGCTCAATCGACTGATCGACCGGCGCCTCGCCGAACCGCCTTGCAACGGCGAACTGGCCGCGGCATTGAACCTCAGCGAGAGCCATTTCAACTTTCTGTTCCAGCGCAGGTTCGCCATGACGCCGCAGCAGTACGTGATGAGCCGGCGCATGCAGCGGGCGCAATTTTTGTTGCTCAATAGCGCGATGCCCTTGGCGGCGGTGGCCGATGAAGTCGGCTTTGCCGATGCCTCCAGCTTCTCCCGCGCCTACAAGAGCCGCTTCAAGCAGACTCCCGGCGCCACCCGTAACGCCCGGATCGAGCCCCTCGATCTTTCCTCCGACCTTCCTCCCGAGCGGTAACGCTCGCTTGCAGCGCCCTGTCACGGGCCTGTGACATTCCTTTTCTCCCCCGCCGTAAGGCTCTCTGTCATCATGGGCAAAAACTTGAGATGAGCCTATGAACGCCACCCGAAGTCCGATCCAGGTGCCGCTGCTACTCGGCATGATGCGCCTGCACGATTACCCCGAGTTGGCCACGCCGCAGGCGCTGTTGGGCTTTATCGAGCGTTGCGTGGCGCACGGGTTGAATGCCTTCGACCACGCCAATATCTACGGTCAGGGCAGCTGCGAGGCGCACTTTGGCGAGGCGCTGCGGCTCAGACCGCAATTGCGCGGGCAGCTGCAGTTGATCGGCAAGGCCGATATCGTCCTGGCCTCGCAGGATGCTTCGCGCTGGCAGGTCAAGCACTACGACAGCAGCGCGGCGCACCTGCGCGACTCGCTCGAGGCGTCGCTCCGGCGCCTCGGAGTCGAGCGCCTGGATGGCTTTCTGTTGCACCGCCCCGACCCGCTGATGCAGGCCGACGAGACCATCCGCGTGCTGCAGGACATGCTCGAAAGCGGCAAGGTCGGCTGGCTCGGCGTATCGAACTTCCTGCCGTTGCAGTGGCAGCAGTTGGCGCGCGAGTTGCCGCTGCGCTGCAACCAGATCGAGCTGTCGCTGCTGGCCCAGGACGCGGCCTGGGATGGCCAGTTGCAGGCGCAGCAGGCCGCCGGGATGCAGGCGTTGGTCTGGTCGCCGTTCGCCGGCGGGGCCTTTCCGGTGGCCTTGCGACAAGCGTTGCAAGCGGTTGCCGATACGCTCGGCGCCACTGCCGATCAGGTCGCGTTGGCCTGGCTGCGGCGCTTGCCCGGCACGCCCGTGCCGATCATCGGCAGTTTGCGCTGGTCGCGCATCGAAAATGCGTTGGCGGGGGCGCAACTGCAATTGGACGCGCCGACCTGGTTCCATCTGGCACAGGTGGCGCGCGGCTACGAAGCGCCCTAGGCGCGCCCCGGGCCTGTCAACCCGGCCGCCCTCAAACCCAGTACACCCAGGCCGATCAACAGCGCAGCGACCACGCCGACCGCCAGCAAGGCCCCTGTGTTTTTCGCCCTTTCCGCGCGCCAGCCGCCATCCACGCGTCGCTCGGCGTGCGTAGGCTCGAACAGATTGCCGGGCGAGATATCGCAGGCTTGCGCCCGGCTTATGGCCTTGCCGGTCAATTTACCGGACAACCACTCGAAGCGCGGCAGGAGGAAATGCGCGAGTCGTAGCAGAGTCGCACTGGCGCCCACGGTGACCGCCGGCTTGGGGTGCAATGCCAGGCGCACCATGGCATCGGCCACTTCGCGAGGATCGAGGGTCGGCGGTGGCGGGGCTAGCCGGTGGCCGCTGTAGTTGCCGCTGTCGCGAAACCCCGGGGTATCGACCACCGACGGGTAGACATCGCACACGTGAATGCCCGGCCATTCGACCAGCTCGCCGCGTAGCGCTTCGGTAAAGCCGCGCAAACCGTACTTCGCAGCGGAATAGGCGCTGGCATAGGGTTGCGCCACCCAACTGCCGATCGACAAGGTATTGATCAGTACGCCGCAGCCCTGGGCCTTGAAGTAGGGCATGACGCCATGGGCGCCGCGCAGATAGCCGAGCAGATCGGTCTGGATCACCTGTTCATGGGCGTGCAGCGGCGTCTTGTCGAAGCTGCCCAGGGCGCCGACACCCGCATTGTTGATCCACACATCGATACGCCCGTCGCCGAAGTCGGCGGCGGCCTCCACCAGCTTCAATACCGCCTGGTTGTCGGTCATATCGGTCGGCACCGCGATGGCCGCGGCGCCCTGCTGTATGCATTCGGCGACCACCTGGTCGAGCGCTTCGGCGTCGCGCGCCGCCAGCACCAGTTTCGCGCCTTGTCGGGCGAAGGCCTCGGCCGCCGCGCGACCGATGCCGCTGGACGCACCCGTTACCACGACCAATGCGCCTTGCAGTGATTTAATCGTCATTTTCGCTCCTCCTCAGAAAGGCTGAACATGCCATTGCGGTGGACTATGGCGATGGCGCATTAATTCTGACGATTCGCCGGACGACCCGGCGCCACGCTCAGTCTCTCAGTTCAACGGGCTCGCCGGGTAGTGACGACGGCGGGTGGCCTGCATCTGCGCCTGTTTGTCGAGGCGCGCGGCGATTTCCTCGAGGGTTGCGAGCAGCGGCCGTTGGCCATCCAGCATGGGCTTCAGGCGACTCTGGAACAGCGCCCAGAAACGTTTCATCTCCGGCAGATCGGGCATGATCTCGCCGCGGGTGGCGGAGCTGTAAGTGTGGGCGATCAACGGGTCCTGTTGCAGGCTTTGCAGCAGCTCCAGATTGGCCACTGCGCCGAGCGGCTTGTCGGCATCGATAGTGCGCAGCCCTTCGGCGCTGGTCAGGTAATCCTCGATAAAACGCTGCGCTTGCTGCTTGTTGGGGCTATGGGCATTGACCGCCGCGGCGACTATGCCGACAAAGGGCTTGCCCGGCTGCTCGGTGGTGATGCCGGGCACATAGTCGATGGCGAAAGGGATGTTGGCGGCGCGCAGCTCGTTCCACACCCAGGGGCCGTTGATGATCATGGCCACCTCGCCGGCCTTGAAGCCGTTCATCATGCTGTCGTAACTGGCTTCGCGCGCCAGCACGCCGCTATCGAGCAGGCTGCGGATCTGCTCGAAGCCGGCGAGGGCGCCGGCATTGGCGATGCCCGAATCGGCGAGGTCGTAGAGACCGTCGCGTTTGTTCAGGCTGTAGCCGCCGCTACCGGCGATCAGCGGCCAGGAGAAATACAGGTTGCTGTAATCCCACTCGATGGCGCGCTTGCCCTGGGCGCGCAGGTGGCTGTCCAGCTCGGCGACCTCGGCCCAGGTGCGCGGCGGATTCGGCACCAGGTCCTGGTTGTAGATCAGGCTGACCACTTCGGTGGACAGCGGGTAGCCATAGATGCGCTTGGCCACGCTCACCGCTTCCCAGGCGAAGGCCGGTGCGCGCTGCAGGGCTTCCTGACCAGGCGTGAGGTCGGCGAGCAGGCCGGCATCGATCCAGGAGCCGAGGCGGTCGTGGGCGAAGATCACGATATCCGGACCCTTGGCGGTGCCGGCCTGGCGGTCGTAGCGCGCGGCCAGATCGTCCGGGGTAGCGACTTTGACCTTGATTCCGGTGTCGGCCTGGAAGCGTTTGCCGACCTCGGCAATGCCGTTGAAGCCCTTATCCTGGCTGACCCAGACCAGCAGCGTGTCGCGTTCGAAAGCCCAGGCGGAACCGCTCAGGCAGCACATCAGCGCCAGGGCCGCGGCCTTCAGCAAAGCGTTCATATGATTTCTCGCAATGACAGGCCGGCATATCCTCCCCTCTCCCTCCGGGAGACGACTGCATGGATGCAGGAGGTAGGGCGACGCAGGATGCCTAAGCCGAGGGGCCGGGGGTGAGGGCAGCGGTGGCCGCAATCTCCGGCCAGATGAATGGATCGGGCCCTTAAGGCCCAAGCATCACTTGATCTGAATACGCTCGAGCAGATAGGCCTTGGCGCTCACGTCGCCGACCCGCTCGGCCTCGTCGGCCAGGCGCAGGGCGCGCGACAGGTCCTGGCTCGCCAGCGCAGCGTCTATACCTTGACGGTAATAAGCCTGGGTTTCCGGCAGCACTGCGGGCGCCGGCACCGAGGGCACGCTATTGCCCATGGCCTGGCCGACGCTGTAGGGCGGCACATAGGTGTTGGCGGTCTGCCCGGCGATCTTGTCTTCGATCAGCACCATCTTCAGCATGCCCACCGGCGCGTGCTTGACCACCGGGTCGGGAATGTTCGGCGGCTGATTGCCCAGGGCGCGGGCATAGGCCTTGGCCGGGTGCTCGATCACGGTCTGGCCGCTCATCTGCTCGGCCGAGCTGTACAGCACCAGGTAGTGCTCGTTGCCGGGGTTGTCCTTGTACAGACGGTCGACGCGCAGGCGGGCGTCCAGGCTGTCGCTTTTCAGGCCGGCGGCCGGGGCGTAGACGAAATCGTCGGGGCCGAGCAGGCGAGTGACCCGATACTGGCTGTCGAGCAGCATGGCGTTGGGCGCCAGCACCGTATCGCCGGCCTGGCTGTACAGGCGGATCTCGAAGGATTTGCTGTCGGCCGGTAACTGAAAGGCGCGGAAGAAACTCTTGCCGCTGTCGAATTCGAACGCCGGGGCATTCTCGTCGATCAGCACCTCGCCACTGAAGTCGGCGCCGATGCGGGTAAAAGGCAGCTGGCGCAGGCTGGCGCAGCAGGAGGGCGCGGCATCCAGGCTGCGTTGCGCCGCACTGGCCGATGTTTGCAGCGGCGCCGGGCTGGCGTTCAGTGCGTCGAAGCGGCGTAGCGGCTCGCTTGCGCAACCGGCGAGCAGCAGGCCGAGCAGGCACAGGGAAACTTTGAATGGCGTCATGGTGACCTCGTCAGGCTCATCGGGAAAAGGCCCCGGCCGGAGCAGGCCGGGGTGAAAGCCCACAGGAGCAGCGTGAGTACTGTGTTGTCTCTATGCGGCGCCGAACCGGGCGCCCCAACCGATTACCACCAGGCTTCCGCCTGGACGCCGAAGGTCAGGCCATTGTCGTCGCCGGCATCGATGGCTTCGCTGGCGGCCTGGTAGCGTTCGCCGTCCCACATGGCGTAGGTGGCGAACACGCGGATTTGCGGACGTGCCCAGAAGCTGCGGCCGGCCGACCATTGCTGGGCCAGGGTGATCTTCGTCAAGTCGCGGGATTTATCGCCGTCGGCTTGCGGGTCGATATAGTCGTAGCCGAATTCCAGGGCGGTGCTCATGGTGTCGTTCCACTTGTACACCGGGCGCACGCCGAACGAGGCCCAGGTCTGGCCCGAGTCGTTGTCCAGATCGCGGTCTTCATAGATCTGCACGTACATCATCTCGATGTTGTCGCTCAGGCCGACCACGCCGTGGTTGACCAGGCGCAGCATGCTGCCGTCGCTGTTGCCGGTGCTGTTGCGCCCGCTGCTGCCGATGATGCCGTCGGTGCCGTATTGCAGCGCCAGGCGGTTATAGCCGCCGAACCAGTTGCCCTGGGTGTGTTCCAGAGTCACCAGATGGCCTTTCTGGTTGGTGTAGCCGGGGTCGCGTTCCTGTTCATCGGTGAGGTTGGCCTTGCCGAAGTCGTAACCGACGATCAGCTTGCCGTCGGTGTTGGTGTCGATATCGGTGAGGCGGAAATCGAAGGTGTTGTTGGCGACGTTGGTGCCCGTGCCGGTGCCGTCGTACACGTAATCGCCGTCGCTGTTGCGCATCCAGGCGACGTGCGCCTTGGCGAAGCCCAGGTCGATGTCTTCGATGCCGGCGCCGGGGCCGGAGACGTCCCAGTAGTAGTAATCGTTGATGTGCACGTCGT
>CBIHQF010000238.1:0-6446 GCA_966211665.1 uncultured Pseudomonas sp.
GCGTTTCCTTGAGCAACAGCGGTGGGCCGGGCAAGTCCACTGCGCTCTATATGCGCGGCAGCAATTCCAACCATGTGCTGGTGCTGATCGACGGCATCAAGGTCGGCTCGGTGACGTCCGGCGGCGCCGCCTTGCAGGATCTGCCGGTCGAGCTGGTCGAGCGCATCGAGGTGGTGCGTGGGCCGCGTTCCAGCCTCTATGGCTCGGAAGCCATCGGCGGGGTGATTCAGATCTTCACCCGCAAGGGCCGCGGCGAGGGGGCCAAGCCGTTTTTTTCCGCCGGCTATGGCACCCACGACAGCTACAGCGGCAGTGCCGGTGTCACCGGTGGCGGCCAGCAGGGCTGGTACAGCCTCGGTCTCAGCGGCCTGGATAGCGACGGCATCAACGCCAAGCAACCGGGCGCCGGCGGTTATGAAAACGATGCCGACGGCTTTCGCAGTCTGTCCGGGATGCTGAGCGGCGGCTACCGCTTCGACAATGGCCTGGAGCTGGATGGCAACCTGCTGCGCAGCAAATCCCACAGCGACTACGACCAGGTCAACAGCAAGGGCACCAGTGGCTTTTCCGCCAACTCCGACGGCGTACAAAGCGTGGTCGGTGGTCGCGCGCGCTTCGCGCCGCTGGACGCCTGGCAAGTCACGCTGCAGGCCGGACGCGGCGAGGACAAGGCCGATCATTACCAGGACGGCGATTTCGATTCGCGCTTCGACAGCCGCCGCGACAGCCTGAGTTGGCAGAACGACCTGAGCCTGGCCGACGGTCATACCCTGAGCCTCGGCGTCGATTACCAGCGCGACGAGGTCAACGGCACCGTCGCCTACGCCGTGGATAACCGCGACAACAAGGGCGCCTTCGTCCAGTACCTCGGTGAATACGGACGCCATGACTGGCAGCTGTCCCTGCGCCGCGACGACAACGAACAGTTCGGCAGTCACGATACCGGTAATGTCACCTGGGGCTATGCCCTGAGCGAGGCGTTGCGGCTGACCGCCAGCTACGGCACGGCATTCAAGGCACCGACGTTCAACCAGCTCTATTACCCCGGTTTCGGCAACCCGGAGCTGCAAGCCGAGGAGTCGCAGAGCCTCGAACTCGGCCTGGCCGGCCGGCACGATTGGGGTCACTGGGCGGCGAACGCCTACCGCAGCGAAATCGACAACCTGATCGCCACGGTGCGGGTCAACGGCATCAGCCAGGCCCAGGGCGTCGACCAGGCGTGTATTCGCGGTCTCGAACTGCTGGTCGGCAGCGAACTGTTCGGTTGGCAATGGAACGCCAACTACACGCTGATGGATGCCGAAAACCGCTCGCAGCGGGCGAGCCGTAGCGGCATTCCCTACTACGGCAAAGAGCTCAATCGGCGGCCGAGCCAGTTGTTCAATCTGGATGTCGACCGCGCCATCGGCGATTTCAGCATCGGCGCCAGCCTGCATGCACAGAACTCCACCTACGACGATCTGGAAAACCAGAGCGAACTGGCCGGCTTCGCCACCCTCGACCTGCGCGGCGAATACCGCCTGACCCGCGAGTGGCGCCTGCAAACGCGGCTAGCCAACCTGCTGGATGCCGATTACCAGACCGCCGAGGGCTTCAACCAGCCCGGCCAGGCGGTTTATTTCACCCTGCGCTACCAGGCGCTTTGATCGGGAGACACCGATGCTCAAGCTTTCCCCCCGCGCTCAACTGGCGGCCGGTCTCGCTCTGGCGCTGTTGATGGCCATGACTCGTGGTCAGCATTTCGTCACGGTGAATTTGCCCAGCGCGTCCTGGGCGGTGTTCTTCCTCGCCGGCATACTGCTGCGTCCACGCTGGGTATTTCCGGCGCTGTTTATCGAGGCGTCGTTGCTCGACTTCGCGGCGGTGCAATGGGCAGGCGTCAGCGATTGGTGCCTGTCGCCGGCTTACTGGCTGCTGCTGCCGGCCTACGGCTCGCTGTGGCTGGGCGGCCGGCTGTATGCCGGTTGGCATCGCGATCACCCGAGTAGCCTGGCGCTATTGATGGCGACGGTGATGATCGCGGCCCTGGTTGGCTACCTGTTTTCCGGCGGCGGTTTTCTGTACTTCTCCGGGCGCTACCCGGAGCCGAGCCTGGCGCTGCTGGCCGAGCGTATCGGCATCTATTACCCGCGTTACCTGGGCGGTTTGGCGCTCTACGTCGGTCTGGCGACGCTGCTCAATATCGGCGTCAGCGCGGCGCGACTGGCGCCAAGCCGCGAGGCGCGTAGATGAGCGGGCTCGTGCCCGGCCCACGGCACTGCCCGGCGTTGCTGATCGCCGCGCCGGCGTCCGGCCAGGGCAAAACCACGGTCACCGCGGCCCTGGCGCGGTTGCACCGGAATCAGGGACGGCGCGTGCGGGTGTTCAAGTGCGGCCCGGATTTTCTCGACCCGATGATCCTCGCCCGCGCCAGCGGCGCGGCGGTTTATCAGCTGGATCTGTGGATGGTCGGCGAGGCCGAGAGTCGGCGTTTGCTCTGGGAGGCGGCGAGCGAGGCCGACTTGATTCTGATCGAAGGGGTGATGGGCCTGTTCGATGGCTCGCCCTCGGCCGCCGACCTGGCGCGGCGTTTCGGCGTGCCGATCATGGCGGTGATCGACGGCTCGGCCATGGCCCAGACCTTCGGCGCCCTGGCCCATGGCCTGGCGACCTTTCAGGCGGACTTGCCGTTCTCCGGAGTACTCGGCAACCGTGTCGGCAGCCCGCGCCATGGCGAGATATTGCGCGATTCGCTGCCGCCCTCGATCCGTTGGTACGGCGCCTTGCCGCGCAGCGCCGAAGTTCAGTTGCCGAGCCGTCACCTGGGCCTGGTCCAGGCCGAGGAACTCAGCGATCTGGACGCGCGCCTGGATACCGCCGCCGATGCCCTGGCCGCCAGCGCGGATGTCGATTTGCCGCCGCCGGTGGGCTTTGCAGCACCGCGTTCTCGCACTATCGAGCCGCTGCTACGGGGCGTGCGCATCGGCGTAGCGCGCGACAGCGCCTTTGCCTTTATCTATCAGGCCAATCTGGATCTGCTGCGCGAGCTGGGCGCCGAGTTGCAGTTCTTTTCACCGCTAACCGACAGCCAATTGCCCGAGGTCGACAGCCTCTATCTGCCCGGTGGCTATCCCGAGTTGCACCTGGCGCCGCTCGAAGCCAATCGAACGATGGCGGCGGCGATCCGTGCTCATCACGGCGCCGGCAAGCCGATCCTGGCCGAGTGCGGCGGTATGCTCTATCTGCTCGATAAGCTGACCGACCAGCAGGGCGCCAGTGGCCGGATGCTCGGTTTACTCAGTGGCGAGGCGACCCTGCAACCGCGCCTGACCGCCTTGGCCTTGCAGGCAGTCGAATTGCCGGAAGGCCGTTTGCGTGGCCATACTTTTCACCATTCGGCGTTGACCAGCGCACTCGCGCCCATCGCCCATGGCGAGTGCCCGAACTACAGACACACCGCCGAGGCGGTCTACCGCAACGGGCGGCTGACGGCCTCCTATATCCACTTCTATCTGCCGTCCGAGCCGCGGGCGGCGGCCGCGCTGCTGCTGCCGGGCGAGGGTTTATGAGCGAGCACGCCTTCAGCCCCGAGGAGCGCGCGGCGGTCTATCGCGCCATCGCCGAGCGCCGCGATATGCGCCATTTCAGCGGCGGCGAGGTGGCCCCGGAACTGCTCGCGCGGCTGCTCGAAGCGGCGCACCAGGCGCCCAGTGTCGGCCTGATGCAGCCCTGGCGGTTTATCCGTATCACCCGGCCGGCGCTGCGCGAATCGATCCAGGGTCTGGTGGAGGCGGAGCGGCTGCGCACTGCCGAAGCCCTGGGCGAGCGCGGCGGCGATTTCATGCGGCTCAAGGTCGAAGGCATTCGCGATTGCGCCGAGTTGCTGGTGGTGGCGTTGATGGACGGCCGCGAGGCCCATGTGTTCGGCCGCCGTACTTTGCCGGAAATGGACCTGGCATCTCTGGCCTGCGCCATTCAGAATCTCTGGCTGGCCGCCCGCGCCGAAGGTCTGGGCATGGGCTGGGTGTCGCTGTTCGACTCCAAGGCCCTGGCCGAGTTACTGGCCATGCCGGCCGGCAGCAAGCCCTTGGCGGTGCTGTGCCTGGGCCCGGTCGAGGCCTTCTATGAGGCGCCGATGCTGGTGCAGCAGGGCTGGGCCAGGCCGCGGCCGCTGCACGAGCTGCTATTCGAGAATCGCTGGGGAGAACAACAATCGTGAAACAGCCGCACGCCAATCGTTATCCGCTCGCCATAAGGCAGGGCCGGTGAGCCTGGTGCTCGCTACCGTCGCCGGCGTCGCCCTGGACGCAGCGTTCGGCGAGCCGAAAGGCTGGCATCCGCTGGTGGCATTCGGGCGCCTGGCCGAGCGACTCGAACAGCGCTTCAACCCGGCCGGCGGCGGTTGGCGCAGCCATGGCGTCAGCGCCTGGTGCCTGGCAGTGTTGCCGTTGACGCTACTGACCTGGCTGCTGAGTCAGGTGTCGGCGCTGGGCTGGGCGGTGGAGATCATCGCGCTTTATCTGGCCCTCGGTTTGAAGAGCCTCGGCGAACATGCGCTGCCGGTGGCCCAGGCCCTGCGTTTGGGCGATCTGGCGCTGGCGCGCGAGCGGGTCGGTTATATGGTCAGCCGCAATACCGCCGAGCTGAACGCCGCCGGCGTGGCCCGGGCCGGTACCGAATCGGTGCTGGAAAACGGGTCGGATGCGGTGTTCGCCGCGCTGTTCTGGTTTCTTATCGCCGGGGCGCCAGGGGTGGTGTTCTATCGCCTGAGCAACACCCTGGATGCGATGTGGGGTTATCGCAACCAGCGCTTCGAACGCTTCGGCTGGGCCGCGGCGAAAATCGACGACGTGCTGAATTACCTGCCCGCGCGGCTGGTGGCGCTGACTTACGCGCTGCTCGGGCGCACCTGGTTGGCGCTGCAATGCTGGTATAGCCAGGCGCCGCAATGGGACAGCCCGAATGCCGGCCCGGTAATGGCCGCCGGCGCCGGCGCCCTGGGCGTAAGCCTCGGCGGCGCGGCCGAATACCACGGCGAACTGCACCAGCGCCCGCAACTGGGCGAAGGCCCGCCGCCGCGCGCGCGGGATATCGAACGGGCGCTGAATCTGGTCTACGGCGGCGTGCTGCTATGGCTCGGGCTGTTGCTGTTATGGGCGGTTTTCCGTGCTTGAGCATGGCGGCCGCTTGCGCGCGGCTTCGCTACGCCATGGTATTGCCCTGGGCGATTGGCTGGATCTATCCACCGGCATCGCGCCCTATGGCTGGGCGTTGCCGTCGATTCCCGCCGCGGCCTGGTCGCGCCTGCCGGAAACCGACGATGGCCTGGAAGCCGCCGCCCGCGACTACTACGGAGTGGCCAACCTGCTGCCGGTGGCCGGCTCCCAGGCGGCGATCCAGGCGCTGCCGCGGTTGCTCCGCAACGCCCGGGTCGGCATCGTCTCGCCGGCCTACGCCGAGCATGCCGCGGCCTGGCAGCGCGAGGGCCATAAGCTGCTGGCGCTCAGCGAGGCGGCGGTCAATCGCGCCCTGGATCGCCTCGATGTGCTGCTGCTGATCAACCCGAACAATCCCAGCGGGCGGCGTTTCGAGCGCGAGCAGTTGCTGGTCTGGCATGCGCGCCTGGCCGAGCGGGGCGGCTGGCTGGTGGTCGACGAGGCCTTTATCGACTGCACGCCCGAGCAGAGCCTGGCGCCGCATAGCGACCTGCCGGGGCTGATCGTGCTGCGCTCGTTCGGCAAGTTCTTCGGCCTGGCCGGTATCCGTCTGGGCTTCGTCCTGGCGCAACAGGCGCTGCTCGATCGCTTGGCCGAATTGCTCGGGCCCTGGGCGGTCAGCGGGCCGAGCCGGGCGGTGGCCACCGCCTTGTTGCAAGACCAGGCCGGCCAGCAGGCGCAGCGCCAGCGTTTGCTGGCCGATGGCGAACGCTTGGCTGCCTTGCTGACAAATCAGGGCCTGGCGCCTGCCGGCGGCTGCGCGCTGTTTCAGTTCTGCTGCACCCCGCTGGCCGCGTTGCTGCACGAATTTCTCGCCACCAATGGCATTCTCACTCGGTTATTCGATAGCCCCGCCAGCCTGCGTTTCGGTCTGCCGGCGGACGAGGCGGGCTGGCAGCGTTTGCAGCAGGCCCTCGCGCTATTTGCCAAGGAATTTCAATGACCACCTTGATGATTCAAGGCACCACCTCCGATGCCGGCAAAAGCACCCTGGTGACCGCGCTATGCCGTTGGCTCAAGCGCCAGGGCATCAATGTGGTGCCGTTCAAACCGCAGAATATGGCGCTCAACAGCGCGGTGACCGCCGATAGCGGCGAGATCGGCCGCGCCCAGGCGGTGCAGGCCCAGGCGGCCGGGCTGGCGCCGCACACCGATATGAACCCGGTGCTGCTCAAGCCCAACAGCGATATCGGCGCCCAGGTGATCATCCATGGCCGCGCGCTGAGCAGCATGGATGCCGTGGCCTACCAC
>CBIHQF010000239.1:0-6430 GCA_966211665.1 uncultured Pseudomonas sp.
TCGGCGGCATGCTCGCGGGCGTGCTGATCGTGGCTTTGAGCCTGCCGAAAGGACCGATTCGCCATCGTTATGCCGGGTGGAACGAACTGCTGCGTTGATTCGCCCCAAGTATTGCTGTGCCTGAAGATTGCGCTAATCTGCAAAGACTTCGCTCTGCCTGAACCGGAAACTCAGGTGCGACAAGGACGCGCAAGACCACAGGGAGGCCCATGCACGCTCACGACAGCCCGATAAATCGGCACCTGACTATCCGTCCTGCCCGTGAAACGGACTCGCCCGCCATCGCCGCACTGATCGACGGCCTCGTCCCGCATATTCTCGCCGACCCTTGCGCACCTGCCGCCGAAGCGTTTATGGCGAGCATTTCCCCAGCGGCTATCGCGGGCTATATCCGCAACCCGGACTATCGTTACCTGCTGGGTTTTATCGGCGAAAGCCTGGCCGGCGTGGCAGCGCTGCGCGACAACAGCCATCTCTACCATTTGTTCGTCGACGCGCGGTTTCACCGTCGCGGCATTGCCAAGGCGCTCTGGATGCGGTTAAGGGATGGGGTCATGGAAGCCGGCAGCAGCGGAGCCTTCACCGTTAACTCATCGATCGATGCCATTGCGGTCTACTCCCGACTCGGCTTCGTCGCCACGGGCGAAGTGCAACACAAGAATGGCCTGCAGTTTCAACCCATGCGGCTTGCAGCGGACCGCTAACCAGCCCTGATCACCAACAAGGAAGCCCGATGAGCATCAAACAAACCCTTATCCCCCTGCTGCTCGCCCTCGCGCTCTCGGCTTGCGGCAAACCGGTGCCCGCGGAAAAAAACGCCTACGTCGGCGAATGGCAAGCACCCGCCATGTACTTGCTGATCACCCAGGACGGCTCGGTGAGTTACAAGCGCCTCAAAAGCGGCGCAACCACCTCGGTCGAAGGCCCGCTCAAAGGCTTCGTCGGCGATAACTTCGAAGTCGGTATCGGCCCGATGACCACCACCTTCGTCGTCAGCCAACCGCCCTACCAGGATGGCGGGCAATGGAAAATGGTGGTGGATGGGGTGGAGCTGAGTAGAAAGCTGGACAGAGGCATATAACCACGACTGTGAGCTTCTGGGGACCGAGGCCACGGGTTTGCGCTTTTCTAATGCAAGCCAAGAGCAGCAAACGAACTTACGAACAGCCGCCCGGCCTGAATTATGTGATTCGCTTCACGCTCCGCCGCTCGTATAGCGAATGTCTTACACGTATCCGCAGCAATACGCCCTGTTGTCGATTTGGTTCAACGCCTAATCTGTGTCCATCAGCTGCTGCGCAGGAGGCGCACAGGGATCACGGACGATCGACCATGGCCCGGATGGCTACCGACAGGAAGTTGGAATGGTCTGAGAAAAAACCCGCTTCGGCGGGTTTTTTGTTGCGCGCGCGATTAGCGCGCACAACAGCAAGCGCGCGGCTTGTGAGATGCTGGGCAACCGCGTGCCCCACCTGAGCCTGATTGCCATGTTTGGAACTCAAGACCTGCTGCTGTTCATGATTACCGGCCTGTTGTTGAACATGGCCCCCGGCCCCGACTCGCTGCTGATTATGGCGCGTAGCGCCGCCCATGGCTGGCGAGCGGGTTCGGCGGCGGCGCTGGGTATCGGTGCCGGCACTTTCGTGCATGTGTTCGCCGCGGCGATCGGTTTATCGGCGCTGCTCGCCACCTCGAGCACGGCGTTCGCCGTGGTCAAATACCTGGGCGCGGCCTATTTGCTGTATGTGGGTTTCAGCATGCTGATCGCCCGGAAAAAGCCTGCGGCCGACGCGGCAACCGCGCTCGCGCCGCCACCCACTTTGTCTTATCGACGCGTCTTCGCCCAGGGCTTTCTGACGAATGTGCTGAACCCGAAGGTCGCGGTGTTTTTCCTCGCCTTCGTGCCCCAATTCATCGCGCCGGAGGCGCCGAATAAGGCCCTCGCCTTTATAGCGCTCGGCTGCATTTTCAATTTCAACGGCATGCTCTGGTGCCACTTCCTGGCCGTATCGTCGGCATTCGCCAGCCAGCGCATTCAGGCCAGCGAGACGGTCTCGCGCTGGTTGAACCGGTTGATTGGCGGCGTATTCATGTCGCTCGGTATCAAGCTTGGGCTCTCTGAGCGTACTTAGACGGGCGGCCAGGGCGCGGCGCCTTCACGCCATGGCGCTGCTTTGTCTGCTCGGCCTGCTTCTGCCGCCGCTCTCGCACCTGCTCACCGACTCGGCGGGTGCGCTGGCCTGGCTGATCGATCTGGCCAGCCATTGGCAGTGGCTGTTCCTGGCGGGCTTGGTGGTGTTCGCCGGACTAGCCAGTTGGCGCGACAAGCGCTGGACCGTTCTGTTGTTGGCGCTGCCGCTGCCCTGGCTGACGGCATCCGCACGAGCACCGGCGGGCGATCCGCAGGCGCCCGTGTTTACCCTGGCCAGCGCCAACGTCAATCTACATAGCCGGGACACGGGAGCGCTCGCCGCTTGGCTGGCCCGGGTCCAGCCGGATGCCGTGGTGTTGCTCGAGGTTTCGCCGGCATATGCGACGGGCTTGCGCGTCTTAAGCGATTACCCCTTTCAACGCATAGTCGCGCAGGACAGTCCTTTCGGCATCGCATTGCTGTCGCGCTATCCGCTGCAACATGCACGGGTGATCGAGGATGCGCAGGGGATCGCCCATATCGAAGCGCAGCTCCAATGGCAGGGCCAGTCCGTCGAGGTTGTCGCTCTGCACCCCATGCCGCCGCTTTCGCCGCACTACCACAGCGCGCGCAACGCCAAGCTACGTGCTTTCGCCAGCCAAGCCGCAGCCAGCGATAGGCCGATGGTTTTAGCCGGCGATCTCAATGCCACGCCCTGGTCGTCGGCCTTCAGCGGGCTGGCGCAGCTGGGCTTGCGACGCGCCAGCGGGCTGGCGGCCACTTGGCCGGCGGCCTTGCATGGATGGACCGGCATACCCATCGACCAGGTGCTGGTCTCGCGCCATTGGGCGGTCGTCGCCAGCGAAGTGGGCCCGCAGCTCGGTTCGGACCATCTGCCGGTGCTGGCCCGACTCGTGTTGCGCACAGTCGAGTAAGTTTTCGCCCGCAGCGGCGCTAGAATGAGACGCCGCGCCCCGGCAGCCCCCTGCCGAACAGCCCGAATCCATCATCACGGAAGCGCCCTATGCCCACCTCCAACCCCGAACACCGCTTGGCCATTCTCGCTCACCCCGATGCTCAGAACTGCAATGTCTACCGGCCGGATGCCAAGGATCCGGATGCCGAGGAAGAGGATCTGGGCGACGCCAAAATCGTCTTTATCGGCCCCTTCGAAGCGCCCGCCGAATGGGATGTGCTGGAATGCGAGGAGTTCTTCGCCGACAGCGACCCCGAGCTGTTCTTTACAGCACGGATCGCCTGTGAGGCCAAGCCGGGGTCGGCGCAGTACTTCGTGGTGGAGCCCGGCGACTATGTGGCGAGCATGCCGGGATTGGGCGAGGTGGTGATGTATTTCGTCTGCGACTTCCACGAGGATGCCGAGGGTGGCCGCTATATCCTGATCCGTGACGACGAGCCGCTGGACTGAGGGTAAGCGTCAGGCGCCGCATTTTTTATTGATTGTTCGAACAATAAAAATCGCCCTATGCTACCGGCACCCTGTACTGCCGGAGACACCGATGCCCAAGGTTGGAATGCAACCGATTCGCCGCTCGCAATTGATCGCGGCAACCCTCGCTGCGGTCGACCAGGTCGGCATGGGCGATGCCAGCATCGCCTATATCGCACGACTGGCCGGAGTCTCCAACGGCATCATCAGCCATTACTTCAAGGACAAGAACGGCCTGCTCGAAGCCACCATGCGCCATTTGATGCAGGCCCTGGCCAATGCCGTGCGCGCACGCCGCGCCGCATTGGGCGATGACAGCCCGCGCACCCACCTGCTCGCGATCATCGATGGCAACTTCGACGACAGCCAGGTCAACGGCCCAGCGATGAAAACCTGGCTGGCCTTCTGGGCCTGCAGCATGCACCAGCCCTCGCTGCGGCGCTTGCAGCGGGTCAACGACCTTCGGCTGTATTCCAACCTCTGCGGGCAGTTCCATCGCGTATTGCCGCAGGAGCAGGCGCGCACCGCGGCGCGCGGCCTGGCGGCGCTGATCGATGGTCTGTGGTTGCGCGGCGCCCTGTCCGGCGAGGCCTTCGACACCCGACAAGCCATGCAGATCGCCTACGACTATCTGGATGTGCAATTGGCCAAGGCGGGCTGAGGTGTCTTTGCGGCCACGATAGCCGCCCGGTAGCCGCGTAACCCAACAACGCTATCCCCCGCCATGGCGGGTTACGCCGCGCATAAATGGATGGCTGCCTGAATATCACACTGGCGGCTAACCCGCCCTACGGGAGTGAGGTCACAGGGATCGCCCATGTCGTGTTTGGCTTGGGGCTGGTCGTTTTTGTTGATTGAACGTTCAATAAAAATATTCTAGCCTGTCGGTCACTCCCGCCTTCACCTCCACGGCATCGGCAGCGCCACTGTGCTTGCCGAGCACCGACTCAGAGGACAGCGCAATGCCTCGTTTCGCCGAACAAAAACTCTACATCGACGGCCGCTATGTCGACGCCAGCAGCGGCGCCACCTTCGATTCGATCAATCCGGCCACCGGCGAAGTACTCGCCCAGGTGCAGCGCGCCAGTCAGGCCGATGTCGAGCGGGCGGTGGCCAGCGCCAGCGCCGGGCAGAAGGTCTGGGCGGCGATGAGCGCGATGCAGCGTTCGCGCATCCTGCGCAAAGCCGTGGATATCCTCCGCGAGCGCAATGACGAACTGGCCGAGTTGGAAACCCTGGACACCGGCAAGCCGCTGTCGGAGACGCGCTACGTCGACATAGTCACCGGCGCCGACGTGCTCGAGTATTACGCCGGCCTGATTCCGGCCATCGAGGGCGAGCAGATCCCGCTGCGCGATACCAGCTTCGTCTACACCCGCCGCGAGCCGCTGGGCGTGGTCGCTGGCATCGGCGCCTGGAATTATCCGATCCAGATCGCCCTGTGGAAGTCCGCCCCGGCCCTGGCGGCCGGCAACGCGATGATCTTCAAACCGAGCGAAGTCACCTCGCTGACCACCTTGAAGCTCGCCGAAATCTACAGCGAAGCCGGCCTGCCCGATGGTGTGTTCAACGTGCTCACCGGCAGCGGCCGCGAAGTCGGCCAATGGCTGACCGAGCACCCCGGCATCGAGAAGATTTCCTTTACCGGCGGCACCGTCACCGGCAAGAAGGTCATGGCCAACGCCTCCAGTTCGTCGCTCAAGGAAGTGACCATGGAGCTGGGCGGCAAATCGCCGCTGATCATTTTCGAAGACGCCGACCTCGACCGCGCCGCCGACATCGCGGTAATGGCCAACTTCTACAGTTCCGGCCAGGTCTGCACCAACGGCACCCGGGTGTTCGTGCCGCGCATGTTGCAGGCGCGCTTCGAGAGCAAGATACTGGAGCGGGTCAAGCGCATCCGTCTCGGCGATCCATTGCTCGAAGACACCAACTTCGGCCCACTGGTCAGCACCGCCCATATGGACAGCGTGCTCGGCTATATCGACAAAGGCCGCAGCGAAGGCGCGCGCCTGCTGGTCGGCGGCCAGCGCGTCGTCGAGGGCGAGTACGCCAAGGGTGCCTATGTGGCGCCGACGGTGTTCACCGACTGCACCGACAAGATGACCATCGTCCGCGAGGAAATCTTCGGCCCGGTGATGAGCATCCTGGTCTACGACACCGAAGAGGAAGTGATCCGCCGCGCCAACGACACCGACTATGGCCTGGCCGCCGGCGTCGTGACCCGCGATCTGGCCCGTGCGCACCGGGTCATCCATCGACTCGAAGCCGGTATCTGCTGGATCAACACCTGGGGCGAGTCGCCGGCGCAGATGCCGGTGGGCGGCTACAAGCAGTCCGGCGTCGGCCGCGAGAACGGCCTGACCACCCTGGAGCACTACACCCGGATCAAATCCGTACAGGTCGAACTCGGCGCCTTCGCCTCGGTGTTTTGAAAACAGCCACAAGCTGCAAGCTTCAAGCGGCAAGTCAGAGCAGTTCGCGCTTTTACTTGTGGCTTGAAGCTTGAAGCTTTCATCCGAAGGATGCTGCTTCTATGGAATTCGACTACATCATCATCGGCGCCGGCTCCGCCGGTAACGTGCTGGCCACGCGCCTGACCGAGGATGCCGAGGTCAGCGTGCTGCTGCTGGAAGCCGGCGGCCCCGACTATCGCCTGGATTTCCGCACCCAGATGCCCGCCGCCCTGGCCTTCCCGCTGCAAGGCAAACGCTACAACTGGGCCTACCTGACCGAGCCCGAGCCGCACATGAACAACCGCCGCATGGAATGCGGACGCGGCAAGGGTCTGGGCGGCTCATCGCTGATCAACGGCATGTGCTATATCCGCGGCAACGCCATGGATTACGACG
>CBIHQF010000240.1:0-6426 GCA_966211665.1 uncultured Pseudomonas sp.
GATGACCTATGTTGAAATTTCTGAAATCCAGTTTGGTGTTCGGGCTTCTATTCAGCAGCTTTGCGGCCCAGGCCGAATTGCCGCCTTACTACAAGGTGATATTGCTGACGGAGAATTTTCCTCCGTTCAATATGGCGGTGGACGACAAGAACTTCGCCCGTGACAACGGCATCGATGGCATCAGCACCGAGATCGTGCGCGAGATGTTCAAGCGGGCCGGTATCGGTTACACCCTGAGCCTGCGCTTTCCCTGGGATCGCTTATACAAGCTGACCCTCGACAAGCCCAACTATGGCCTGTTTTCCACTACCAGAACCCCCGAGCGTGAGCCCTTGTTCAAATGGGTCGGGCCATTGGGCCATACGTCGTGGGTACTGGTTTCCGCACCGGACAGCGCCATTACCCTCAAATCACTGGAGGAAGCGACGCAGTACAAAATCGGTGCCTATAAGAACAACGCGGTGACGCAATCGCTGGAAGCCCAGAACATTCCATTGGTGATCGCCCTGCGTGACCAGGAGAATGCGCGCAAGCTGGCCAAGGGGCAGATCGACCTGTGGGCAACCGACGATCCGGCTGGGCGCTATATGGCGCGCCAGGAAGGCATCACCGGTTTGCGTGTAGTGTTGAAAATGAACGAGGCCGAGCTTTACTTGGCGCTGAACAAAGAAACCCCGGACGAGGTGATCCAGCGCTTGCAAAAAGCCCTGGACGAACTGCGCGCCGAGGGCTTCGTCGATGAGATGACCAACAATTATCTGTAACGGATAGCTCTGTAACGGATGGAAACAAGCCCGACCCCAGGGGGACTGCGGTCGGGCTTTTTATTAGCGATGTTCGCGTACCCTATTGCGTTTTGGTATCGACGCTTAAGGGGGGCTGATTTCGATTTCGTAGGATGCGCCATGCGCACCAGCGTCGGCGTAGACTCCTGGTGCGCACGACGTACCCTGCCTATCGCGGCCTCAACCGCCGCGGGTGACGTTCAGGCCCTTGAGCAGGTTCAGCGCCTGGCTCAACTGATAGTCGTCGTCCTGCGGGCGCTCCGGCCGCGCGGTTTTGCCTGCGCTGGGTTTATCCGCGCCGCCGTTGCCGTTGTTCAAATGGCCGAGCAGGTCGGCTTCCTTGATCGTGCCGTCATCCTGCTCGCGGGTCAGCTTGGCCCGCGTCACTTCGATATCCGGGACTATGCCCTGGGCCTGGATCGAGCGCCCGTTGGGGGTGAAATAGAGCGCGGTGGTGAGTTTCAGCGCGCGGTCGTTGTTCAGCGGTAATACCGTCTGTACCGAGCCTTTACCGAAGCTGTCGGTGCCCATCAGCACGCCGCGTTTATGGTCCTGCAGGGCGCCGGCGACGATTTCTGAAGCCGAGGCGCTGCCGCCGTTGATCAATACCACCAGAGGCACGCCTTCGCTGGCATCGGCCGGGTCGGCGGAGAAACGCAGCTCGGAATTGGCGATGCGTCCTTCGGTGTAAACGATCAGGCCTTTCTTGAGGAAGTGGTCGGAGACCTCGACCGCCGCTTGCAGCACACCGCCTGGGTTGTTGCGCAAATCCAGCACCAGACCGCTCAGCTTCTTGCCGTTGTCCTTGCGCAGCTTGTCCAGGGCCTTGCCGACCTCTTCGCCGGTATTGACCTGGAACTGGGTAACGCGCACGTAACCGTAATTGTCTTCGAGCAGTTGGCTCTTGACGCTTCTGACTTTGATCACCGCGCGGGTCAGCACCACATCGAACGGCTTGCCGCCTTCGCGCACCAGGCTGAGTTCGATTTTGCTGCCGGCCTTGCCGCGCATCTTGTCCACGGCCTCGATCATCGACAGGCCCTTGGTCGGCTGGCCGTCGATCTTGACGATCAGGTCGCCCGGCTGAATTCCCGCGGCCGAGGCCGGGGTGTCATCGATCGGCGAAATCACCTTGATGAAACCGTCCTCGGTGCCGACTTCGATGCCCAGGCCGCCGAATTCTCCGCTGGTGCTTTCCTGCAGATCGCGGAAGTCCTCGGGCTCTAGATAGGCGGAGTGCGGGTCGAGGTTGCTGAGCATGCCCTTGATCGCATTCTCCAGCAGGACCTTGTCGCTGATCGGCTCGACATAGGCGGCCTTGATGCGGTCCATGACCTCGGCGAAGGTGCGCAGGTCTTCCAGCGGCAAGGGTGCCTGTGGCGTTGCACTGGGCGCCGTTTCGGCCCGCGTCAGCGCGCTGCTGCCGATCAGGGCGATAGCCAAGGCCAGAGAAGTGAGGCGAGACAAATGCGGCATACGAACGAGCTCCTAACCGAAAAGGATATGCGCCGCTTATCCTTGCGTGCGGCACCATTGCGCGGGGTCGCTGGGGCGGCCCTGCTGACGAATCGCAAAATACAGCGCCGGCATGTCTTGCCCACCGCTGGTGCCGACGGTGGCAATCGCCTCGCCGGCATCGACCAGGTCGCCGGCGTCTTTGAGCAGGCTTTGATTGTGTCCGTAAAGGCTCAGATAGCCGTTGCCATGGTCGAGAATGACCAGAAGTCCGGCGCCGCGCAACCAGTCGGCGAACACCACGCGGCCGCCGTGCACGGCGCGTACCTGGCTGCCGGCGGAGGCGCCGATCAGCACGCCGTCCCACTTGGTACGAGCGTCGCCGCCGCGTGGGGTTCCATAAGCCGCCAGCAGGCGGCCATCAACCGGCCAGGGTAACTTGCCGCGGGCTTTGGCGAAGGGGCCGCCGACGCTGGCCCCGGAGCTGACCAGCGGGCCGCTGCTGGTCGGATTGCTACCGGCATCGGGTTTGGCCTGCTCGCGGGCGGCGAGCAAGGCGCGTTGCCGTGCGGCTTCGGCTTCACGGGCCTGGCGGGCGAGGGTCGCTTCGATGGTTTTCAGCACCTGGGTCAGCTGGGCTTGATCCTGCTGGCGGGCTTTGAGTTTCTTGTCGCGGGCGGAATATTCGTTATTCAGCTTGGCCAGCGCCAATTGCCGCTCTTTGCGCACCTCGGCCAGTTGCTGGTGGCGCTCGTCGAGCTGAGTTTTCTGTTGCTGCAACTGCTCTCGTTGCGCGGCGATTTCCTGCTCGACGTTAGCCAGTTGGCGCAAGGTTTCGTTGAAGGCGTCCAACTGCGCCATGCGCGCTTCGCTGAGGTAGTCGTAGTAGGTCAGGGTGCGCGAGAATTTTTCCGGGTTCTGCTGATTGAGCAGCAGCTTCAAGTATTCCTGGCGGCCGCTCTGGTAGGCGGCGCGAGCCTGGATGCCGATCAGACGTTGCTGTTCAAGGCGCGCGCCCTGGAGTTTTTTTTTCTCCTGGTCGAGGCGCTGGATTTCCTCTTCGCTCTGCTTGAGCTCCTGTTGCAGGTCCTTGACCTGGTTTTCCAGCTCGCCGAGTTCGCTTTCGGTGGTTTTCAGCGATTTCTGCACGCCGGATTTTTCCTGCTGCAGCTTATCCAGCAGTTTCTTCAGCTCGGCGACATCGGCACGCGCGGCTTCCAGTTGCTGTTGGGTATCGGCCTTCTCGTCGGCAAGGGCCGGCACGAGCAGGCAGGTCAGAAAGATAAGGGCGAGGGCGCGAAACATGGGACGGGCGACACCTGGGGGCAAGGACGCGCCTAGTATGCCTAAAAATGCCGTTGCAAGCTGCAAGTCCCGTAGGGTGGATGACGCTTCATCCATCCACCAGATAGCTATGGTGGAAGAGAAAAGCGTCTTCCGCCCTACACAGTCCTCGTAGCCCGGTTAGCCTTCAGTCCAGCTCGACGATGCTGGTGCCGGTCATTTCCGCCGGGACCGGCAGACCCATCAGGGTCAGCAGGGTCGGCGCCACGTCGGCCAGCACGCCACCTTCGCGGATGCGCGCCTTGCGCTTGCCGACATAGATAAACGGCACCGGTTCGCAGGTGTGTGCGGTGTGTGCCTGGCCGGTGCTTTCGTCGGCCATTTGTTCGACATTGCCGTGGTCGGCGGTGATCAACGCTTCGCCGCCGACCTTGTCGAGGGCTTCGACGATACGGCCGATGCAACTGTCCAGGCATTCCACGGCCTTGACCGCGGCGCTGAACACGCCGGTGTGCCCGACCATGTCGCCGTTGGCGTAGTTGACCACTATGACGTCGTAACGCTGCTGCTCGATGGCTTCGACGATCTTGTCGGTGACTTGCGGCGCGCTCATTTCCGGCTGCAGGTCGTAGGTGGCGACGTTCGGCGAGGGGATCAGAATCCGCTCTTCGCCCGGGAACGGCTCTTCGCGGCCGCCGGAGAAGAAGAAGGTGACATGGGCGTATTTCTCGGTTTCGGCGATGCGCAGCTGGGTTTTGCCGTTCTTCGCCAGGTATTCGCCGAGCACATTGGTCAGGCTGGCGGGAGGGAAGGCGCAAGGCGCCGGAATGCTCGCGGCGTATTGGGTCAGGGTGACGAACGCGGCCAGTTGCGGCACCCGGGCGCGGGGGAATTCCTTGAAGTCGGGCTCGACGAAGCAGCGGCTCAGCTCGCGGGCGCGGTCGGCGCGAAAATTCATGAACACCACGGCATCGCCGTCTTCGACCTTCACCGGCTCGCCGAGGGTGGTGGCTTTGACGAATTCGTCGTTCTCGCCGCGCGCGTAGGCCGCTTCGAGGCCGGCCTGGGCGTTGGCTGCGTTGAATTCGCCCTGGCCGTCGACGATCAGCTTGTAGGCCTGCTCGACCCGGTCCCAGCGGTTGTCGCGGTCCATCGCAAAGTAACGACCGATCAGGCTGGCGATTCGCCCTTTGCCGAGTTTGGCGAAGGTCGCATCGAGGGTTTCGATAAAGCTTTGCGCGCTTCTCGGCGGTGTGTCGCGGCCGTCGAGAAAGGCATGCAGATAGATTTTTTCGGCGCCGCGCTGTGCCGCCAGCTCGGCCATGGCCGCCAGGTGATCCTGATGGCTGTGCACGCCGCCGTCGGATAGCAGGCCGAGGATATGCACGGCCTTGCCGGCGCCGACCGCCTTGTCCACCGCGCCGGTGATGACCGGGTTGTGGAAAAATTCGCCATCGCGGATCGCCTTGGTCACCCGAGTGAAGTCCTGATACACCACGCGGCCGGCGCCGAGGTTCATATGGCCGACCTCGGAGTTGCCCATCTGCCCGTCCGGCAGGCCAACGTCCATGCCGCTGCCGGAAATCAGGCCGTGCGGTTGAGTGGCGCGCAAGCGGTCGTAGACCGGTGTGTTGGCGGCCATGATGGCGTTGGATTCGGGGTTTTCGCTATGGCCGAAGC
This sequence comes from uncultured Pseudomonas sp., assembly GCA_966211665.1. Lineage (GTDB taxonomy): Bacteria > Pseudomonadota > Gammaproteobacteria > Pseudomonadales > Pseudomonadaceae > Aquipseudomonas. The sequence goes on from CBIHQF010000240.1 coordinate 5,205, forward strand.
CGTCGAGGATGATCAGAACCAAAGGTTTTGGCGTGGCGCTCATAAAACTGACTCGCTCTGTATGGGGGCGAAAAGACAGGGGGCGAAAAAGGCTGGCATTTTAAGGCCAAGTGAGCAGCGGCGTCACGGCCGGCCGGTGTTCGCCGCGAAATGACACTGGCTCCTATCTGTCCGCTTTGCGGAAAAAAGATTCCCTCGCCGTGATTTTTTAGACTGTGCCCGTTACGTGTCGCATGCCGTTATGCATGTAGGAGCCAGAGGGGGGGCGCCTAGTTCTTGCTGGCGATGCTGTTGGGTGCGGATCGCCAGCAAGCTGGCTCCTACAGATGGCATGTGCTCTTTTACTCTGTTGAGGAGCGGTCAGCGAAAGTCGTGCAACATGTAACTGGCATGAAGCTTTTTATCCCGACTACCTACCCTGCGCTGCCCGAGGGCTCTTTCATCAAGTGCGCGGCCAGGGTGCGCAGCGAGCCGAGTTGACGGCAGATCAGCGCCAGTTGGGTTTGCACCAGGCGCTGGGCGTCGTCGGCATCCTCGGGCAATTGCTCGAATTGTTGCGCCAACTGTTCTTCGGCATCGCTGTGCACAGCGACCTGGCGTTCGGCGAGTAGGTCCTCGGCGATCTCGTCGAGGCTCCGGGCGAGGCGTTCGGCCCCGTGCAGCAAGGGGCTCTGGCTGTCGCTCAAGAGCACCTCGCCGCGGTGCGCGCCGAGCCCGGACAGGTAGCTCAGCAAGGTGTGCGAGAGCGCCAGGAAGCGCAGGCCGAGATCCGCCTGCTTACGGAAATGCCCCGGCTCCATCAGCATATTGCCCAGGGTGGTGGACAGGCTGGCGTCGGCGTTGTGCGCGTTGCGTCGTGCCAGACGGTAGGCCAGGTCGTCGCGTTTACCGCTGGCGTATTGCTCGATGATCTGCCGCAGGTAGTGGCTGTTGCAGCTCAGGGTGGTCGCCAGCATGCGGTTGAGGCGCCGGCCTTGCCAGTCCGGCAGAATCAGGAATACCGCCAACCCGGCGATCAGGCTGCCGAGCAGGGTATCGACCAGACGCGGTATGAACAGCCCGTAGCCATCGCCGATCTGATTGAAGCAGAACAGCACCAGCAGGGTGATCGCCGCGGTAGCCAGGGTGTAGCGGCTGCTGCGGGTGGCGAAAAAGATCACCCCCGCGGCCACGGCGAAGAAGGCCTGCACCAAGGGGGCGGGGACCAGATCGAACAGCGCCC